>JARGGA010000201.1 GCA_029210805.1 Candidatus Thorarchaeota archaeon | reverse complement strand
TAAGATTACAATTGGAGGAGAGAACGAATGACCCAGAATATTGTGATTAGCGGTGAAACCCTGACTGGAAAGACATTGGTTGCACTTGGTCTTGCGAAATACCTTCGTGATCTTGGGAAGAATGTTGGATATCTCAAACCGGTTGGAGGAGTAAATGATGAAGATGCTGCAGTTCTAAAACAAGTTCTGGGAATTGAAGCAGGGATTGAAAGTATCTGTCCCATTGTCCGAACCAAAGCAAGGTATGATGAATTTCTTCGAATAGGTCATGACACTCTTCTAACCAAAATAAAAGAAGCCTATGAGATCGTATCTGTGAACTCAGATTTTATGATAATCGAAGGTACAAAGGCTCCTTGGAATCTCCTGCATGTTGGACTCTCCGCTCCTCAAATTGCTAAAGAATTCAATGCACAGGTTATTTGTCTTGTAAACTTTCCAGATGTCACTGCCATTGATGACATTCTACTTCAACGTGACTTGTTCAAACAACAAGGGATTGAGAATATCTCAATTGTTCTGAATATGGTTCCACCAATGCATCGCAACTTAGTGAACGAGAAAATAGGACCGTTTGTTCAAGAAATGGGGCTTCGATTTCTTGGTGCCGTTTACCATCGACGTGAGCTCTTCAGTCCAACAATTCGAGAAATCCTCCAGACTTTAAGTGGACAGATGCTCAATGGTGATGCCAAAAAGGATCTACTGATTGACCAGTTCATGGTAGGTAGTATGGCTCCCGAAAACGCTCTGAAATGGTTCAGACGCGCAAAGGACAAGGCTGTTATTACTAGTGGTGACAGGTCAGACATTTGCTTAGCTGCGATGGAAACTGATACCAACCTTTTGATTCTTACAGGCGGAATGGGGCCTGATATCCAGACCATTGCCAAAGCCAAAGAAACAGGAGTTCCCATAATGATGACTGCACATGATACTTACACAGCTAGTCACCTTGTGGATTCTCTTGTTGGCACTGTTTCTCCTGATGATTTAGAAAAAGTTGCGGTGATTGAGCGAATAATGCTTGAATCTCTGGATTTGAGTCATCTGAAAATGTAGATGTGGTGAGAGGAGCACTTCGCTCCTTCTCTTACAACAAAGCTGGAACACCCAGTTGCCGGGAGAGTAAATGAGTGTTCCAACTGCTTCACCAACTCTCCACCATAAGTGATGTTGTATGGTCGAGCTACTACTGACTCTAGTATACTAATGCAATGCAGGCAATACTTAGAGTAATACTAGAGCAGTGTACACTGCAAATCTTTTTATTCTTTAACGAGAGAATTGAATCAGTTCATAATTGGGGGAACTTAATGCAAAATATAGATGACGATAATGAAGGTGTGGCAAAATGCATCATGTGTGGAAAGCCTCTAGCCCAGCTAGAGAAAGTCAAGTATCGTGATTGGTGGGCTCATGCTGAATGTGCTCAAAAAGGACTTGAAAAGCAGGTAGACCAATTCAATCGAACTCCATTTATTTTAGGAAGTGCCTGAGTTGTATTTGCTTTCATTATGAACTTCTTTATAGTTATACAGTATCCAATCATGAGTCAGGATCCACTATTCTACGGTATTCCTCTTCTTGGAATGGCAATAGGATTAATCTTCCAGACCTTCGGTTTCTATGGATTTGCAGTAAACTACGATGAAGGAATCGGTGTCATTTGTTCGATATTCGCCATTGTTGCCTCAGCAGTTCATTTTCTGGCTGCATCCATGGTTTTCTGGAACGGCTATAATCCACTCTACTATGATTCTGTAACAGGTGATTTCCTTCTCTTTGCAATCCCCGGAATGTATCTTGTTGAGATTGCCGCGTTCTTTTTGTTGCTAATACTGATGGCTCTAATTGGCATTATGATTCTGATGCTTGGAGAATCTGTAACAATGGGATATAATAACCGAATAGTAGCGGCTCTCTTTGTTGCAGCAGCTGCATTAATGCCTTTGTCGCCAATTAATTTCTTCATCGAAGCATTCCTAGTGACTGTGCTTTTCCTAACTGTAAAAGTGCCTGACGAGTGGAAGAATATCGAATTTGAATAGAGAGGGCTTGCTTCACAACAAACCGTTTTCTCTCTTCATAACTACATCCTAGATGAGCGTGATCATGTGGAAGTTAAGGGCTACAAAGAGGAAGGAAGTCTCACCTGCATTATCTGTGGAACGCCCGTGCAGGGACGCGAGAAAGTCAAATATCAGGGATGGTGGTGCCATGCTGAATGTGCAGCGAAAAGCCTGAATGAGAATGTCGATAATTTTGATAGACGTTACTTTTGGTTAGGAAGCCTTGGTGCTCCTGTAGGTATTCTTTTGGTTGCAGGCCTGTATATGCTATCTTTGAGCTACACTCTAATTCTTAATCCTTGGGCTCTTGCAACACCTTTGCTTGGAATGGCAGTTGGTTTGGGATTCCAAACTTTCGGGTTCTACGGAATATATACGGTATTCAAAGACACACATGGGCAACGACTAGCTCTATTGGCAATTGTAAGTGCAATCTGTCACTTCTCCGTTGCAGCCATCACACTAGCATATGGCTTTGATCCCATTTACTACGATAGTCAAGGTGTTTTACTTCCTACTTTGATACCTGGCTACATTTACGTACTATCACTAGCTTACATCTCACTTGCAGCACTTATGCTTTATACGGCAATAGTTGTTGTGATGTTTGAAGGGACACTTGGTTCTGGTTTATTCAATCGGATTCTGGCAGTGATATTCATAGGTCTGATTGCGATGATATTTTCCACTCCTATCAGTATATTTGTAGAGATGATAATGGTCACGATACTGTTTATGTCTGCAGACGTTCCGAAACAATGGCGAGAAGTTTCACCTGACGAATAACAGTTCGTGAATCGTCGTTCTTGGTACTTTTCGTACTACTTCGACAACTCCTCGGAAAGGATTTATGCTAGGTCGATACTGGTCGTTGTATTGCTCAAATAATTTTGAGGTGAACAAATGGCAAGTGATGCTAAATCATCCGGTAAAGCCGAGGACTCCGTGAAGTCCACTCAAGAACTAGAGTCTTTGAAGTGGATTCGTGAGAGAAGGTCCATCAGGGAATTTACCGGCGAAAAAATACCCGATGAACACATCGAGTTGATTCTTGAGGCTGCGAGACATGCTCCTAGCCCAGAGAACATGCTTATGATGCGTTTCATCGTAATCCGCGATGACCAAGAAACCAAGGAGTTTCTGGCAGATATTGCACAGGAAATGGCGCAGTCTGCATTTGGTGGGGCACCATTTGAATTAACTAGTGGTCGAAACTGGTTCATTGCAGATCCATACCGAGCAGCAGTATACGCAAGGCTTCGCGATGGTGAATTGTTCCGCTATCCGGAGAAGAGTGATGCTGTCATCCTTGTATTGGCAAGTGATTCTTGGCACGATGCTGGTTATCTATATCCAAACGAACTCTTTGGTTCGGTTGTATGTGGAATGGCAATTCAGAACATGTGGCTAACAGCTACAGAACTAGGCTACGGCTGTGGTTATGAGGCATTGGTCTGTTCAGACCCCCGCCATGCTCAATTGATTCGTGACAAGTTAGGAATACCACCCATCTGGCTACCGATTACTGCATTCTGCATTGGTCAGAGAGTATCTGCAAGAGCACTTGGACCAAGCAGAGCACCATTGGAAGGACTCATGTATGATGAACGATGGGGCAAGCCATACAGGCGTCTTGCATTCAGGGAGTGATAGCATGAAAGAAAAATTCAAAGAATCAACCCGCGCGAACCTGAAAGCACAAGCTGATGAGGCTGGGCTTACTATTGAAGGACTCATTATGGTTGTCATGGAACAATTCGCTGACAACAAAGGTGGACGCGTATACACTGGACGATGGTCTGGTGGCGAGGTAGATGGCGTGAAAGGATTCCGCTATGTTGTTCAATGGCCTTTCCGACCTGGCTTCAAAGAAGCTGATGGAGCCGAAGTAAAGGAGTGGAGTGGTAAATAATGGCGAAATTCAGAAAACATCCAACTGGTGCGTGGCCGTTCTACCCGTCTCTAAAGGAAGGGGATATCGAACACGAGTACTGGAACACCAAGAAGATGATTCACTCATCCTTCATCAATGACCGCAAGGGCAGAATTGTTGTTCTTATGGAAAACGAGAAGTATGAATCTTTTCTTGAGAAGGTCAAGAAGAGAAAAGGCAACTTCTGGGCAAACACAATCGATGCCGTTATGGTTGAAGCGCTTAACGACTGGATGAACAAGGAGGATGAATAATCATGAGTCAACTACAAGAATTCTTCAAATTCTTCATGCATCAGGTCAACACAAAGGATGACTTGAAGAAGAACTTGGCAGAGTGGATTGGTCGATACCATGGAAAAATCCTTCAGGTGCATACAGAGGAAGGCGATCAGTATCTTGTTGTAACACCCAGGGGAATGAGCCTTCATGATGGAGTCTATCCAAGCCCTGATGTAATTTTCAAGTCTGACTCAGCCACACTACTTGGCATCTTTACTGGAGAAATTCCTTTCAAGGATACTATGAAGGATGGAAGCCTAGTAGTCATTGGAAACGCTAACGAAGCTGATCCATTAGCTAATCTGATCTTGGTCGCAATGACTGGCGCACTCTAGGAGGGTCTCTTGAATGGAGATCAAAAAGATTGTAATCATCGGTGCTGGCCTAATGGGCTCGGGGATTGCGTATGTGTCTGCAGGTAACGGATACCAAGTTACATTGGTTGACATCAATCAGGCAGCTGTTGATGCAGGGATGGAGCGTATTCGTAATGATGTTATGACAGGTGTAGATAAAGGCAAACTGGGACTTAGTGAGGCTCAGAAGCTCATTGGTAACATGTCTTCTTCTATAGATGCTGCTGCTGCATCAAAAGATGCAGACTTGATTATAGAAGCCATCTTCGAGAACATGGAAGTGAAGAAGAAAGTATTCGCTGGGGTCGATGCAGCTGCACCACCTCATGCTATCCTAGCAACGAATACATCTTCTTTGAGTATCGATGAGCTAGCGAACTCTACAAACCGTCCAGACAAGTTCATCGGAATGCACTATTTCTCTCCAGTAGCAGCAATGAAGCTGATTGAGATCGTTATTGGTGAAAAGACCAGTGATGAAACCATTGCGGCAGCCATTGCTGTTGGCAAGAAGCAGGGCAAGATTCCTGTCAAAGCTAAGAACAGCCCAGGATTCATAGTCAATCGAATTCTCATGCCCGTCCTGAGAGAGTCTATTATGCTCTACGAGCAGGGCGTAGCAACCAAGGAAGAGATTGACAATGTAATGACCACCCATGCAAAGTTCATGGTTGGACCATTTGCATTAGGTGACTTCGTAGGGCTTGATATTGCTTTCAATGCCATGAGCACACTGTACAGAGAACTAGGCGATTGCTTCAAACCACCGGAAACTCTCAAGAAATTGGTAGAATCCGGAGCGATTGGCAACAAGGCCAAAAAAGGCTTCTATCAGTATGGTGCTGTTCAGGACGAACCGGAACCTCCCAAAGGTGTTGACTCTCAGTGGTTACTCACGAGGATTCAAATGCCTGTTCTACGAGAAGCGATGCTTCTTGTCGATGAAGGGATTGCAGAACAAGATGACATCGATAAAGCGATGAAACTTGGTGCAAGCTTCCCTGAGGGTCCCTTCGAAACAGCGAAGAGAATTGGTCTTGACAAAGTCAAGGCTGAGATTCAGAAGCTATACGAAGAGCATGGTGAATGCTACTCGGTTCCAAAGATGCTTGGATAAAATAATATAGGCAAGGATTTCCTTGCCTCCCCTCTCTTTTTCTTCTTATCAAGTCGAATGCATAATCGGCATATCAAGAACCAATAATCTCATTATCTACCTATGATGAATTGGATTTATTAGGCGCATGTAACTTTCTACATGGCATAGTCTCCGAATTAGGTGATAACAATGGGTGAATACGAAGCAGTACTGTATTCGAAAGAGGGCTCGTTCCTTTCGCCAGCGAAGAACGTAGCCGTAATAAAGCTCAATCGCGTCGATGCTCTAAACAGTATCAACGATCAATTCCTAGCTGACTTGGTTGCAGCATTAGATGAGGCCGAGAACGACCCTGAAGTTCGTTCCGTTGTAATAGCTTCAGCTCATGACAAGGTCTATTGTACAGGTGCTGACCTAAAGATGGCTCAAGGCTTTCTGGGTAAACCTGACGAAGTCAAACCCTTGCTTGAAGAAGGTCAAGCAGCTATTGACAAGATTGCCAAACTC
>JARGGA010000200.1 GCA_029210805.1 Candidatus Thorarchaeota archaeon | reverse complement strand
CAATCTTGCTGGTTTCTGCAGCGAATGTCTTTGAATCCATTAGAATCGTGCCGTCCTTCATTTCGTAATATCTGCTTCTTTGTCTAGATCGAAGATATGGAAAGAGGATGATTCCTGGTCGTAATCTTATACAGGGTGCCTGTAAGAAAAGTCGTTGAACTCTTTTCTTCTGTTGAGGTGTGACACCTTTGAATGAATAATGAATTATGGCATACGTTCTTTCAGCAAACGGTTTCATTTTTCGGGCATCACCCTTTGGGATATCCCTCGCTTTCCTAAACCGAATTTGAGGTATATGCCCTAAGGACTCTCGTAGAACCTGTGTGTTGCTCTGAGCAATAAAGAGACCCGCTCCAACCTTCTGGACCCCCTTTGCCTGTGCAATATTGACGGGAATGATGACATCTCGTGGAAATACTATCAAGCGACTTTTCTGATCCAAGCTTGGGGATAGATCGCTACTAACTAAAGGCTTTCCAAAAGTCGACACGTAAACACCTTAGTCCCGGCGGTTAGTTACTTTCTCCATTACATAGTTTGAATATATTCTTTCCTCGCAGAGCAATTGTTGATTTGGGGACATCTACCTTCCAGATTCTAATGGTCTAATTATTCCAAATTAGTGATAATATTATCCAATAGGCAAAATTAGAGGTTGATAATTCCCTAAATCATGATATCTGTTACATAGGATGTTATTATCCGAATCCGGGCCGAGTTGAAGTTACAGATTTCTTGGGTACAATCTTAATTATTTATGGCGTACAAGAGAATTGAGGTGAATAAGCCTTGTTTCTTGATCCTTGGGACGAAGATGAAGATTGGGATACTGACGACGACGACGACTGGGAAGACGACGACGACGATTGGTAGATTCCCTAATCTAACCAGAAACAATTGCTTTATTGAAATACCCAGGGGGGCGCATCCTAAGGATAGTGCCCCCTTGTTTCTATTTTCTAAAATAGTCCTCCCTGCATTGCTGTATGACAATCACAGCTTGCAGTTTTTGGAATATAGTCTATCATCTCGAAGGTGAGCTTTCTTACTCGCTCAACATTCATTGACATGGTCTTGAGAACCATCTCGTGGGTAACAGCTCCCTCTTCTCCATGAACATCATAGTCAGTCGGCATGGAGATGTTCACGAAACATATACCTGCCTCTCGAGCCAATGAGGTTTCCGGATAGGCGGTCATTCCGATCACATCCCATCCTTGACCATGGTAGAACATTGATTCGGCTCTGCTTGAGAACCTAGGACCATTGATACATACATAGGTGCCCCCATCGTGAACTTTGTAGTCGAGCTTACCCGCTGTTTCAACTGCGATTCTACGAAGTTCGGGACAAAATGGTTCAGCAAATGGAAGATGAGCTATTGTGCCACCTTCAAAGAAAGTGTCCTTTCGACGGCCCATTGTTCTATCGAAAATTTGATCTGCGATAACGAATTCGCCCAGTTTAATCTTCTTGGGTTGAAGGCTACCAGTTGCAGCTGGAGATATTATTCTCTTTACCCCAAGCGCTTTCATACCCCAAATATTAGCACGGTATTCGATTGCATGTGGAGGTATTGTGTGGCCTCTTCCATGCCTTGCTAGAAACGCAAAGGTACGTCCTTTCACCTGCCCAAGAATGAAATTATCCGCGGGGGCACCATAAGGGGTGAACACCTTGACCTCCATTGGGTTATCTATGACTTCAGAGTCATAATTCCCACTTCCTCCAAACATACCAATCTCTATTGGTAGAAGGTTTTCAATCTCTTCTGTCTGGCTCCTGTCCACAGGAACATAATTGAATCTTGCCTCAAATGCCATATACTGTCAACTCCTGAAGCTATCTATATTCCTAGCCTTCTCTCTTCCATTTATAGCTAATGAGACGACCAAGTTATCTGCTTCTGAGTCCAGGATAATCACTCGATGAATTTCCAGACTTTGTCTAATGGATATTCTATCTTTCCCAAAAAGCCCATGTGCGACTTGATTTTGGATAGTTGCTCATCTGAAAGCACTACGTTGTTGTATTCCCGCAAATGCTTCTTCACTTCCGGAGTGCTTAGCTCGGTTACCTTTTCTCCTTCAAAAATCTTGGAGATGAGTGCAGTGATATCTTCGTAGAAGTTCCATGGCCATATTTCCCAAGCCCAAGAGACTTCGACTCCATAGTAATCCGGTGTGAAAGTTGAGCCAACAATATGCATCAGTGTAGCTGTCCGTACATCGGCAGGATGACCAGTTTCCTTAATATGTTGGACTGCTGTTGTTAGGCTCTCTCCGGTGTCCGTGATGTCATCGACAACGAGAACTTTCAGTCCCTCAACATCTCCTACGAGGGGACAGGAGAGCTTCGCTTTTCCATCTCTAGTTGCTGTAACGCCCCAGTGGTCAACCTTCACACTGTACAGATTCTTTACGCCAAGCAAGTCGCATTGAATTCTTGCATGAACCCACCCACCTCGGGCAATGCCAATAATTGCATCAGGTCTCCATTTGGATTCCCTGACTTTCAATGCAGTTTGATATGCATAATTGGCGATATCATCATAATCCAGCACGTAACAAAGAGGACCTTTAAGCTCCATCGTAGTCACAACTCGATTGAATGTCAATCTGCGTTGGATAAAAGTGTGACTGATTAATCCAAATTTGCTCGCAAAGGATGAAAGATAGAGATTCCGTATTGACTTACTCTGTGCTTAGAGAGAGACTCTCATACTGTCCGGGAATAAATGATAGTTTTACTCTAACTTCATCTCCCATATCAACATCTATTGCTTTGTCAAAGGGGAGAAAAAGTTCTCTCCATCCATCTTCAGGAATAAGTCGAATGTCCTTGTACACTTCTGCATCAAAGAGTCCTACAAGTCCGTGAACTACCCCCTTTTGGACAACTTTTAGATTAAGATCACATTCGACAACTCGTGATTCCTCAACTGCCACTAGATCGAAGGAAGCCAGCTTCGCCAAATCTGACAAATCCTTAGCATCTTCCTTTGCAATAGTCTGAGGTAGCTTCGGAAATCTCAGGTCGTGAATGCAAAATCTACTCCATGCCGATTCGCACTCAGTCAATGCAATATATATTGCCAAAGAGCCGGGAATCATTACGCCTTCTGGCTTCAGGATGTGTTTGGCCGCATGACTTGAAGCAGGAATTTGCTGTTCAATAAGCATCATTGATGAAAGCATTTCGCAAATCACTACATCGTATTTCTCGTCGGGAATAAATTCTTCAAAATGCTTCACTTCAAATCTAATTCTATCCTCAAACCCATTCATGCGTGCAGCCAATTGGGCATATTCAATTGATTCCTTATTGATATCAATTGCAGTTACTTCCGAAGCCCCTGCCTGTGCCGCAAGAAGAGCTAATACTCCACTTCCCGTTCCAATATCAATAACTCGCATCCCTTGCTTCACTATCCGGTTGATTGCCTCGGCAAATTTCTGTATCCGCGTTCTTTGACTTAGTAGGCTTGCCACATGTAAGAGTGCGAACGGTGTCGCAATTTTCTTTTCTTTCATCAATTTTGCCATAACGATGGCCTCTTATAATCGGAATGCTCGCATAACAACGCTTCATAGTGCACGGGGACCGATTGAATTTGATGGACGAGCGGATCCGCAAAGCAATGCTTGCGATTGAGGAGGAACGGATTGATGAAGCAATCCGGATTCTTGAGCCTATGGCAAAAGAATACAATCCCGAACCAGATGCACTCGTATATCTGGGCATTGCCTATGTTCAAGATGAAAGGCCAGAAGATGCGATTAAGGTCTTCAGACAGGCACAAGATATTGCTGAAGATCACTGCGTTGTTGCTCTCTTCCTTGGACGTGCACTAAGAGGTCTTGGTAAATTGGATGAGGCCGAGGAAGAACTTCGTCGGGCAATTAGTCTTGATCCGGAAGGTCCTGAAAGTTGGATCGAACTGGGAAAGCTACTCTATGACAAAGGGAATTATAGAGATACTGTTCGGATTATGGAAGAAGCCATACTTCTCTTCCCTGACGACCTCTCATTGAGGGGCACCAATGCATTGGCCCTCCATAGACTGGGTGATTTTACTGAGGCAACCCTCGAGTGGGAAACCCTATACAAACTCAGCCCAGAACTAATGGCTGCAAGAACAAACTATGCCTATACTCTTCTTCTACAGAATCGCATGGACGATGCCTTGCCTTTGGTTGATTCCACATACTCAATGGATCCAACTGATTATCGTTCGCTGGTTTTGAAGGGAATTGTAGCTTTATCTAAAAACGAAATACAGGAAGCGAAGAATTACTTTGAGAGGGTCCTCAAGGTTGAACCCGAAAATGTGCAGGCTTTATCTCGTCTTGCAGTGATTTATCATGAGGAAGGTAAGACTGCCCTTTGCGACAAGTATCTCAAAGTTGCAGAGCAGTATATTGACGCCTCTACAGAATGTTGGAGAGGTCTCTGTTACGCATATTCCGAGTTAAACATGTATAGTGAACATATGGCTTGTCTTACTAAATGGTCACAGAATGACCCTGGCGCAGCAGCTCCTTGGATTGCTATAGCAATCGAATACAACAGAATTAGCAAAAAGGACGAAGCTCTGAACGCATGGAGAAAAGCCATGTCATTACGTGGCTACATTCGAATAAATTGTCCTAGTTGTGGAAATAGTTCTAAGTTTGATTTCGAGAGCTATGACGACTTCAATCCTTTTGCCGACGCGGAATGTTCTAAATGCGGTGAGAATATACCAATGCCTCGGGGTTTGCTTACCTTCTAAGTCGTTGAGTGGAACACATGAATGACCGTAGGTTTCCCAAATTTCCAATTCCTGGAATTGGAGTTGTAGTATTTGGCAGAAAGGGTGTGCTTTTGGTCAGACGCGACAAAGATCCCGGTAAAGGACTCTGGAGTATTCCAGGTGGGGGCGTAGAAATTGGGGAATCTCAAGAAACTGCCGCCATACGCGAAGTCTTGGAGGAGACGGGTATTAGCTGCGAGGTAATCCAGCTGCTTACTACCGCCGATATAATCACTCCAAATTCGGAGAATGAAATTGAGTATCACTTTATTCTAAACCATTATCTAGCTCGTGGTTTAACTGAGGAAGTTACCCCTGAATCTTCCGAAGCCGAAGTTAGGTGGTTCAGCGCATACGAATTACCTGAGGATGAAATGATTCCTGAAATAGTGGATTTGATAAAAGATGCACTAAATTACCTCGAATAATACCTTCTGTTACAAAATAATGAAAAGACCCAAGAAATATATACACTCTAGAGTATCAAAGAACTAACCTATTCCCTTCATCCAAGATAGGATGTGTTAACAAAATGTTCAGGACAATTATGGCACTACTCGTTGCACTATTGGTTGCGATAATCATTGGTGCTTTCCAGATACTTGGGATGGATGTTGCCGCCATCCAAGCTTTACTTCAGGACCCGAATCTTACTAACGCCTTGTCATATCAAGGAGCTTTGCTTTTTGCACAGCTGCTCTTTCCCTACACCTATGCAATTGGTGGTATATTCACTCCCCTTGTTGCACTTGGAGTTGCTGGATTCATAGCTGGTTTGATTTCAAAAAGCGGTGTGCGAATGCTTGTTGTTTCCATTGTTTCAATTGCACTCTTCTTCTTGGGCTATGCTCTGCTCTCATTAGGCCTTGCACTTGACACTGCAGCTTTCACCGCCTTGTTGCAAAATATTGCAATAGATATTGGTGTAGCATTTGGTCTTCTGTTTATTCCCGGGATAATTGGAGCTTCTCTAACATCCGAGGATTACTAAGAACGCATGGAGGGGTATTCCCCTCTCTCCCTTGTTTTTCAAAGCTTTGCTGCGATAAGAGTAGAAACATTTTCCACAAACTCTTCTAGTTTATCATTCTGAATGAATGCACCTGCGGCCATGGGATGACCTCCTGCTTCAGCGATTAGTGTTCCATATTTCTCATTCAGTTTCTCTGCTATCTCTGAGAACACCTCTTTCAGATTTATTCCCTTATTGACAACATTCTTTCGCGCTCTACCTGAGAGCTTTACAAGTGGACTTTCATCATCACTTGTGTTTGTGCTAATTCCTATTACGGGTTTGTCTGTGGGGATTATTTTGGATCCCTGTGCCATTCCAATTACAATTCCGATGATGGTATCTTGTGTTTGAGGATCGTTAACGAGATACATTCCATCGCGTTCCTCGTATCCCCCATCCTCTATCCTTCTGATTGCCATTGCGAGATTCTGTCTATGCTGCTGC
>JARGGA010000199.1 GCA_029210805.1 Candidatus Thorarchaeota archaeon | reverse complement strand
CGTCCGAAAGCCCAATGGAGGATTTCGAAGAAATCGGCAAAAGGGAAGTCCTTACTCTCCATGAAAGGAACATTATCAGGTTCCAGAGAGTCCGCGGCCGTTCACCATGCTCAATCGAGTCTTCTCAGCTTCAGCGATGAAGTTGTGAAGGGTGATAATGACCCTGCCGTGGGAAGAACTGTGGAAAACCTCTCTGTCGCTGGAAGTGATGGACCAGCACAAAGACAGGAGAAAGAGGCCAGGTCTGTAGGAGGGATCCCATCTTGATGATGACAGATAATGCTCTTGCTAATCTTCATGCTTCTTTTGAGATGCGAAGAGGTGGTGACACTGGCAGGAGAAGGGCAGAACACAGAGGTTTCTATGTTGATGTTCACTCACATTGAATGTATGAAACAGGTCAGGTTTAAAACGAATTCCCATCCATTTTTCTTGGTGACCTAGTGACTGCTATTCTCCGGCGTCTATTGTTGAAGAAGATTGTAACGTCTGGCTTTCAAATCGCGCCAGATGCGTTGGACTATATAGTAGGTTTGGAATCGCCCTTAGATATCGTAGAAACAATAGTGACTGGGGGAGAATCGATCGTTTTTCCAGTCATAATATCCCGCGATTTCTTGGTTTCATACGTTGACGAGCTACGCCCGATTAGCCTAGAACCAGAAATCAGTCATTCGGAAGCACTTACTGATTTGAAACTTGATGTTGAATCTATAGAGAGACCTATTCCGGAGGAGTCTGGAGAGAGAAAAGATGGCATCCAAGTGATAAAGAACCCAGTTTTTGAGCTGGTTGGATCCTCCGGTCTAATTGATGATTTTCTTGCGCTTTTCGAGGATAGATTCGATCGAATCAAACGCATTTTCATGAGAAGGATGGATACACAAGGAGCTGTTTCACCGTACATTGCGAAAATGAAGAAACGCAGTGCACAGGCACGGAAGTCGGTCATTCAAGAGGGAGGGAGGGCTTCACCTCGTGAAAGTACGATAGTCTTAGGAATTGTGAGTAGTAAGAGAGTTGGGTCCAGCTCACGAAACATCATCATTGAATTGGAGGGCGGACGAGAGGTGGATCCCAAAAATTCCTATGAATTCGGGAGGGAAAAGGATCGACTAACATGTATCATTCCATCGGGACGAGAAGGGTTGAAAGGAGTGCAGTTGCAAGAGAAAGGCAATTCACTCTTACTAGATGAAACTGTTTGTATATCGGGATATGTTGATCCAGGTGGACGAATGATAGCAGATGATATCATTTTTCCAGACATACCAGCAGCGAGAAGTTTGGGTCGAGCAAGGAGAGATGTTTACGCGGCATTTATTTCTGACCTGCATTGCGGAAGTCAGGAGTTTCTTGAGGACGAATTTGACAGATTTGTCAATTGGCTTAGAGGAAAGGATGTAGATACTGCAGACAAAGAAATGGTCAACCAAATTGAATATTTGTTTGTAGCTGGCGATCTTGTTGATGGTATAGGAGTGTACCCAAGTCAAAAGGAAAATCTGTTGGTACCAGATATTGTGGGTCAATACCAGATTGCAGCACAGAAACTGAAGAAACTTCCCAAACGGATTACAACAGTCGCAATTCCAGGAAACCACGATGCATCTAGACAGGCACTACCAAAACCTCCAATTCCAAAGGAGTTTGCAGGTCCTCTATACGAGCTTGGTGATAGAATTATGATGATGGGGGACCCTTGTTTTCTGAGGGTTGAAGGAGTGAAAATCATACTAACTCATGGTGACTCCATGGATGATTTAGTTGTCAACTCCCCAGGTGCATCATATGTATCACCTGCCATTGGTATGAAGGAATTGCTTCGAAAACGTCACCTAGCACCAATCTATGGAGGGAAAACAGAGTTAGCCCCTCTGCATCATGACTGGCTTGTCATAGATACTCCTCCGGACATTATTCATTTTGGTCACGCACATCATAATGCGGTGGATGTCTATCGTCAAGTTCATATTATTAACTCGGGCACATTCCAAGGACAGACAGATTTTATGCGCAAACAGGGGATAATACCAACACCGGGTATTGTCACACTTGTTAACCTTAGAACTGGAAATCCCGATGTACGACTCTTTTACGACCTATCCCAATTGAATGTTGGTTGAAACTGGTTGAGATAGTTTTGGTCAATGATTTCAACCAAGCATACCCTTGGCAAGCTTTGATAACCGAGTGTCTTCTTCTAAAATTGCGCCTATTTGCTTTTTACTCACACCAAGTCGTATCTTCTTTGTGCGTCCGTATCTACCTTTTGACACGACGGTGGTATTGATCAGTCCCAGCATATCCAATTCGCTAATGAGGTCTCCAACCCGTCTCTGCGTTAACGTATCGATAGATAGTGCTTTTGCAATCTCTGCATAGGCATTGAAACACTCCCCAGTGTATATGTCCTTCTGACCACTATTTGTAAGGGCGTATACTGATAGCAGAACTGCTTTTGATTGCATTGGCAATGTCTTTACTGTTTCAGTGATGGTATCACGCTCGATGTACTTCTGGGCTTCTCGCACATACTCCTGACTAACGTGGCTCTCACCCTTTCTCTCAGCAAGTTCACCTGTTGTTCTGAGGAGATCGAGTGCACGTCTTGCATCACCATGCTCTTGAGCTGCAAGAGCGCCCACCAGATTTATGACTCCTTCATCCTGGATTGCACCTTCATTAAAAGCAAGCTCCACTCTCTGTTGTAGAATACCCCGTATTTCCACCGCATTGTAGGGTGGAAAGATTACTTCTTCTTCTCCCAAAGTGGATAGCACA
Organism: Candidatus Thorarchaeota archaeon; assembly: GCA_029210805.1. Taxonomy (GTDB): domain Archaea; phylum Asgardarchaeota; class Thorarchaeia; order Thorarchaeales; family Thorarchaeaceae; genus MP5-2226. The sequence continues at coordinate 3,476 of JARGGA010000199.1, read as the reverse complement.
CGAGGATCTAATACATCCTTGAACTTCAAGTCATTGCTAATTCCGATAATTGAGATTCTGCTGTTTTCCAGTTCACTGTTCATTCGGGTTAGGCCGTAGAGAATGTCATTTCCTTGGTTGATATCGCGTTTTACTAGGCTATCTACTTCGTCTAGAACGACTACGAATATTGTAGGAGAGGAGTCCAGCTTCTGCATCAAAATCGATCGTATTTCATCAGTGGGAAGTCCTGTAAATGGAACTGAAGTTCCATCTGGCATGGTTGCATGAATGGACTCACAGAGTGTGCGTAATACTCTGTAGTTTGTCCCTATAATTCTACAATTTACGTGAGCGCTTAGCGGGACCTTGATATGGCTCTCCTCTGCTTTTTCAATTAACATCTTCAAGACGTACTTTGATACTACGGTCTTGCCAGTTCCGGTTTTTCCATAGCATAGAATGTTCGAAGGGGGAGCCCCACGAAGAGCTGGGCCAAGAATAGAACCTATGCGATTCATCTGTTCTTCTCGAAATGGGAGGTTTTCCGGTACGTAAGTAGGACGTAAGGCATCCCTCTTTTTGAAAATCCCTTGTCCTTCCAAGAACTTATCGAATAGCTTGTCAAGCTTAGGGGATTTATCCAATTGAGGTCAACTCCGATACCTATACTTCCACTGGAACTTGGTTTTCAGATAAAGCTACGTATTACTGGAACGGAAAGTTGCGTTTCGGAGAGTTCATCAGTACTAAATGAGAGAGATTGTTTCATGCGCCTTCGTGATCTGGAAATGGCATTGCAATCACTACAGAGGTTTGATGCATATGACAAAGAATCATTCATACTAGATGCGTATCCCACTCCGGCGAATATAGCAGCTACCATACTATTCTCTGCAGAGATGGACCACGGAGATATTGATGGAAGAGTTGTATTTGACCTTGGCTGTGGAGATGGGGTATTTGCACATGGTGCAGCATTGCTAGGAGCAGAACAGGTAATCGGAGTTGACCTTCATAATGAATCGCTAAGGGTTGCCCAAAACAATTCAGCACAGCTTGGGACGGAGGATAGAACAAGTTTCGTGCTTGGTGATGTGAACTTCTTGACGCCAAAGAAGACCATTGATACAGTTTTCGAAAACCCCCCGTTTGGTACTAGGAACCGTGGTGCGGATATGGTTTTTCTCAGAAAGGCTCTATCAATTGCCAAGGTGATATACAGCATTCATCTGGTTGGTCCAGAGGGTAAGAATCGACCTTTCTTGAGCTCGAAGATTGAAGAACTTGGAGGTTCAGTAACGCAAATAGAGAATTTTCAATTCCCAATAAAAGCGATATACCATCGACATCAAAAGGAAAAACATCTAATCAATGTGGACCTGTATCGTGTCCTTAGCAATCTATGACCTACAGGTATAACTTTATTTTGAGAGCGACTGGGTGAGAGATTGAATAAAGAAGAAGAAATGGTGATTAATCCGATGGCGGATGTAAAAACTGGAGATACTGTTGTGCCTGGAGATCAGCTTTGCGTAATTGAAGAGCTAATGGCCGGATATGGTACATATGAGAGGGAAGGCGTTGTATACTCAGCGACTGCTGGTCTAGTATCAATGGATTTCAAAGACCGTAGTATGAATGTGATGGGACTAAAAGGCGAACTCAGACTAGCTCTACCAGTTCAGGGAGATATTCTAGTCGGTGAAGTAGTGAATGCCTACGAATCCCGGGCCGAGGTTATGCTTGTCAAGAGAAACGGTGAAGATGCTTTCAGTCCGTTTCTAGGTGAAATTCGTATTAGTAATGTTACTAGAAGATATGTGAAGAGCATACGTGACGTGCTTAGTCCAGGGGACATTGTGAGAGGAGTGGCACTCAATACACATCAGATACCAATACAGATTGGTCTTGTTGGGCCGGAACTTGGTGTCTTAGTAGCTAAGTGCTCCAAATGTGGAAACAGGCTGACCCTTACCACCTACAACAATATGTTCTGTGAACGTTGTGAAAACAGAGAAACACGTGAGGTGGCCAAGGACTATGGTGTCATGTTTGGGCTTGAAGCAAGACAAGATTTGGCGCCTAAAAGACGCCCCTATTCACCTGGTAGGTACGATGACCGGCGTGGCGGGGGAGATAGACGTTACGACGACCGAAGACCTCAGAGAGGAGGCGACCGTCGATTTGATAGACGCGATGATCGCAGGGAAGGCGGACGCGACGATAGGAGACGATAATCATGGATCCACAAATTATTGAATCATCACGATACGAGATCAAGTTTGAGATTATTGGAGAGAGTCATAGCTTTCCTAATCTTCTGAGGAAGACTCTGTTGGAAGAGTCTTCGGTAGAATTTGCTGGGTACCACATTGACCACCCATTGCTGGCTAATCCTGTATTCACCCTCAGGACCAAGAAACGCCAAGCCAATGTTGTCATGAGGGAAGCTTTGGAGAAGATGCTTGCGCGAACCGAAGAGTTCCGCAAGAAGTTCGACCAGACAGCATCTGACCATAGTGTGGAATAATCCCTTCATTCAATAAGAGTATGGAGGGTTATTAGTGTGGGACTCCCTTGTCCAGCATGCGTCTAGGCAATTCAAATACTAGATGAGTTAACAATGACTAATGTAGGCCCCGGAATATACGAGCGAGTCCTCTGCTGGTTGCATGTACTCGATTGGGTTTGCAGGGGACTGTGTGGGAATGAATGAAAGAAGGAACAGGAAGAGGAGGAGGACTATTGATGTATTTCTGACTGTCATCGGTCATTTATTCCTCACCAGCCATTATATTCACCCAAACCATGCGTAGATCTGAGTGCCTAGAGCCCATATGTCGAGTTTTGGAGATGTCAAGGTACTGGTCTGAAAGGAAACCCCGGGCCCGGGACCCCACCCGGGAGATGAGGTCATCTTGTTGAAATCGGGTAATCTACCGTATGTTATCCTACCCGACATAGTACTTGGCAGGTCAATGAACAGGTAGACATAGTCACAGTTCAATGTGATATCAAGGTCACCAGATTCCACATTGACATCATCTCTGAGTACGACAGCGACAGTCGTTCCCGCGGATTCTACCTGAAACTTCTGTCCTGAGATGCTGGCATTGTTGGCATATGTTATTGAGATGCTATTGTTAGCCCCTCTTGTGCCTATGCGATAGTGACTTGAAGAACCCAGTGTAAGATTGAAGGATGCTGCTTTCACGGGTTCATCTCCTGATGAACTGAATTCTACATATTGTTCATTCACCCGAACATGCAATGCGGCGCTTCCTGCTTTCAGTTCATACGAATATCTATAGTTCAGAAGGGGGTCATCAATGAAGGTGATATTGATCAGAGAATCCTCAAACCCATAGATTGTGATACCCGTGTCATAGACATTATCCTCAGTGAATCGAGCTTCCTGCGGTCCCATGAGTAGGATTGCAGATTATCCTGATTACTGGTTTGTAAAGGTGCTTTTCAACTCCCATCAATACCAT
>JARGGA010000198.1 GCA_029210805.1 Candidatus Thorarchaeota archaeon | reverse complement strand
CATCACCTGGAGATACTAGTTCGAATTGCACGTCCCTTGTCACAATAAAGTCTCTTTGATAGAATCCTACTCTGTAGTTTACGGAGCTTCCTGAATCGTTGTATCTTGCGGTTGCTTTCCAGATTCCAGCATCGGCAGTTGAATCAATTGTCTTGACTATTGACAGATCAGGAGAGGTTCTCGAAGTTTCACTGCCTGATGAATAGAATGATCCAGGAAATGCTTGGTTTGTGTATTCGGTCAGGATCCAGTTACTAGTTGGAATCGCATTGATTACACGTATTTCATCTAAAGTACCATCAAAGTATGCTTGTGGAGGGGTTCCTGTTTGAAACTGTGAATCTGCAAAGCCTCCACCTATTCCCCAATCACCAGAAAATGTGAGATTAGCTGCATATGCGGAGCCAGAGTACGTGGTGTCAGTATTATCAATACCGTTAATGTAAATACGATTGTTCGTCGCATCTGAATTATCCATTGTGCAAACAAAGTGATACCAAGTATTTGAACTCCAGCTTGTTTGTTGGGTCCATTTGTACATTCGGAAATCTGCATCATTCTCAACCTTCCAAACAAGAGATCCAGCTGGTACGCCTGTACCACTGTAGAGGGTTCCTGCAAGAGCTATGTGCATATCATCATCACCAGACAGATATTTCTCCATGATTATCATTGAAGTAGAAGATGATGTAAAATCGCTGTCCAATCTGAACCAGCCAGATATTGCAACATCTCCGACAGGATTTAGCCCCTGCTCTTCGGTTACATTGATCAAATCATTAGTTCCATCAAAATCTTGGCCATATGCTATCTGTGCGGCCCTTCTTTGGTTTCCATCTTGATTTCCATCATATCCTCCAGAAGTAGAGTCATAATGGATTGCTGTCGTTTGCTCGTTTGCAGCAGGCTCCGATAAATGCCACACAGCCTCATATTCACTACTCCATACAGCTGTGGGATTCTCTTGTGGGCCAACAATAGGATTTCCATAGTACATGGAAATGTCGGTATCAACGGAACTTGAAAGATTCACCTTTATCCAAGTGATTAATCTGGCACGAGTTGGATCATTTACCTGGTCGAATTGTTCGATTTGATGAGGTACTACAACTCCATTTTGTACAAATATGATATCATCACCATCACTCTGCACATCCGTTTTCAGGTCTGTGTCGAAGAGGTTCACCATCATTGGAAAATCCACAACATCAGCAAGAAGTTGGGTATGGTCTATTGTGATATCTTTTCGGTAGAGAAATGACTGTTCCAAATAGGTCGTGCTTCCAGAGGTCGTGTTGGTAGCGGTATGCCATTGCGTTCCCGAGGGGTCCGTTAGTTCAAATTCAACACTAGCACTAGTGATCCAAGAGCTTGAAACTTGGACTTTCATTGAATCAGTAATATCAAATGTAGCAGTGGAGTCCAATGTTCCTCCATTAAGTCCCAATTGTAAATCCGTCAGATGATTTGTGCCTTCGAATACTAACGACCACATTCCGTATGAATCTATAGCCCCGGAGCTAACTGTGAGGGTCCCATTCTCGTACCAATAGTCAGAAGGTGTAGTAATTGTAGTCCCAATGGGGCTTGTTACTGATACAGGTTTCCAATCTGTTGCCGGATAGCTTACTGTAAAGTTTACATTCTCAACTTCTGTGGGAGGAGATACAAGAACATAGGCGGTCCAAGTAACTGTTGATGCATTAGTTATCGAATATGTTGTACCAGAGGTCAAATCTTCTGCATATGTTGTGGAGGATGAGGTCCAAAAGCTACTATTGGTTGTGAATTCACCTTGTAGTGAAACATCGAGTGCTGCACCATTACCCGTGTAGATAACAGGGAGATCCGAGAGGAAACCATTTTCAGTTTGCTCCGATAGGGGTTCATGCTGTCCTGATGGGGGCGTAGCTAAGTGTGAACCTGTTCCTAATGGCAGTATAAAGAATAGAAACAAACCAAGTATAACAAAATATCCTTTTTGCATCGTCAAATTCCTCGGTCTACAGTTCAAGCAATCGGGTCTTAATCCTGATGGGAATAAATACCCATTGCCATGGAGAAGGTATTCAAGAATATTGAGGAATGTATAAAATCTAATTCCGAGTAGACCCCTTCGTATTATTGAGAGGACTGTTCATTTATCGATTGATCTGAAAATATGACCGATGAGGGAACAACATGTTCCCCCTTCATTAGTCACCTTTCACATCAAGGCTTTTCAAAAGCTCTTCGACTAGGTCTCTCGGCAATTCTCTTGCCTGTTCGATGATTGTATCAATCTCGTGAGCTGCAACACCCTTCTCCTGAAGATCTTTTCTGAGCTCCTCAATTTCGTAGTCACTGAGCTTGTCTGTAATTGATACTGGTTCTTCTGTACGGATTTCTCGAGCGATATCCACTTTATCCTCTGGAACAACTTCTGGTTCACTAGTGTAACTGGTTTCTGTTTCCTCAGGAGTCAGGAAGATTCGCTCTTCAGCAGGGATGCCTGTAGCAACAGTGGCAGCTTCCTCAATTCCGCTAAGCTTTTCACGTGCTTCACGTTCGATTCTAAGAATTACCTCATCCATGGTGATACCGTCTCGTCTTGCAGCACGGATAGCCTCCTGATCAATAACCTCTTTCACGAAGGCAGCCTGCTCGCTCAGCTTCATCTTGGATATATCAGCCTTGAATTCGTCAAGCTCCTCAGGACTTAGATTGGTGAGAATAGATAACTGTATGAGTAGTTCACCCATCTCAGGAATGGCTACAGGTATGGATTCCTCTGGCATCATTTCAGCCGTGCGAGTGATAGCCAGACCTCTATTGGTATCATTGTACAATTCGGCAATGAGCTCACGTCGACTCTTGGCCTCAGCAACGGGCTTTGGCATCTTACCTTTACTTAGGGCTTTGATCTGTCCGTTGATTTGTCTAAGACGCTTCGGAACGCTGAATATTCGCATCCAAGCGAAACCAATTAGAAGCACAACGAAAAGAGCTGGGATACCCCATGAAACCACGGTGTTTGTCAATCTTTGTCCTTCAGTTGGTGTTAGGAGTATTGAAAGTTCGTATGTACCGGTTTCATAATTTGCAAGCGTAATGACAATATCAATATCAATTCTGGTATCACCAATACTCAAAGAGAGGAATGGATCGTCTGCGAGAAACACGATGATATATCGTCCATCATTCGTACCAGCAGAACGGTTTTCACGCAATTGAATCTGGCTTCCAAAGAAGTTTACGGAAATACTAGCACCCTCTATTCCCTGACCCAAATATGCAGCCCATAGTTCAGTAAATGCAAATTCTATGGTCAGTTCTTGTCCGAAGTTCATGCTTACAGTTCCACTATCTCCAGAATCCGAAACAAAGTTAGAAAACACGGTAAAATTGGTTGGGTGATCGATTATCTCGATGGTGAACGAAATTAGTTTAGACACCCTATACTCTAATTGGAGCTCAATCACAAATCTATAAGGAATTCCCACCAAGGAGGCAGGAATGGTTCCTGGGAAGTACATTTCATTGGTTGAATCGAAGAGGAAAGTGTAGGTACCATTGCCATGATCATTCAGAACGAACTCTTCGCCTAATACACCGAATATCCCTCCTGTGATGGAGGTGATGTTTGTGGCTCCAGGAAGTCCACCTACATATCCCTCACTTGAATCAGTGTCATTATAGAATAGTGAGATGAGAACGCTTTCTCCAAAGGGAACCTGTAGTTCACTATTATCATCATCTATCCAATTCAATAAAGGAGTATCAAGTAACAACTCTGTAGGAACGTTCTCAACGATGATATCAACACCATTAGAAGCTGCCAGATAGTTTGCCTTGTCAAAGGTAATCCCTAGACGATATTTGAGAATTGCAAGCTCGCTAGTATCGATAAAAATCGAGAACGACCCGTTTCCTAAATCATACAGAATTGTGGAACCAATAAAGCTAACTACAACATCTAGATTGCCAGAGGAATTGCTAATTCCCCTTTCAAAATGGGTGTCGTAATATGTGAACGTGATGTTTCCTTGCCAACCCCAATATACGAAAACTGGTTGCAACGACGGTGAAGTCGTGGGTAGTTGCTTCACAGTAAGGGTAATTGATTGCGTCGAAGAGTCCAAGTTTGTATCCTCAGGAACACCAGAAAATGTCATACCGAAGGTTCCCCATCTTCCAAGTGCAGAGGAGTTCAATGTTAAACTCCAGATACCACCACCAACATGTATGAAATCATATTGTATGTATTCATAAATCCAGAAAATGGAACCAGCCTGGATAGAAGTATTATCGATTGTAGTGAAGTTGAAGGAGAAAGTAATCAAATCCGAATAGAAAACCTCTCTCTGAGCCTCACTTTCACTCAATAATCGTAAGAATGTTCTGGTAGCAAGTAGGTCAATCTTGAACACTGAACTGACAGGATCATAATTATTGATACTTGCGGATATTCGCGCGCTGTATACATAGCCAGGCAGAAGGGGATTAGTTGCTTCAGCAGGTAATGTGTAATAATAGAACAGACCAGTTGCATTGTAGTTCATATCATATCTTGTGTTGTTGAATATGATGTAGATATCATCAACGTAGTTATTGTTGATTAAATCAGCATTGTACGTATCATTGAGATACAATCGAACATAGATTTCTTCTCCACGATTGTGTGTGAATACTTCTTCGGGAGTGATGACGGTCATATCTGATGGCAAGTCAAGAACTATCAGTATAATTGGAGTAAGTGCACGTAAGAATTTATCACGATCAGCCACAATGGAAACTAAACGAGTACCAGAGTCTAATAGAGAGGTGTCAATTTGAGCAGTATAGACCCCAGTACTATCTATTTCAGACAATGGTCCGGTGTAAGTACCATAAGTCCAGTTAACGCTAGCTCCTGGGGTGTAATTACCATCCAAGTTGTTTTCATAATAAACTGTAATTGTAGCGAATTCTGACCAATACAATGTTATCTCACTTTCAGCGGGAGTGAGTACTGCATTAATCTCAGTAATGACAAAAGTCGGTATTACTGTCGATGACGTGTGCCAAATCAGTGTTGCCGTTATATTCACAGCATGACTTCCAAATGTATTAAGATCCCTAGTACTGAAACTAATATTATACACGCCATTTCCTTGATCTTCTATTCTCAGTTCTTGTGGAATAATACCAGTTGCAAGGTAGCTTACATAGATAGTATCATTGGAGTTTTCAATTCCGATATCATGGTCCAGATCATTATATGTGACAATGATCCACACATAGTCGGTAATTTGTACAGAAGAGGGCTGAGGAGCATTTGCTTGAGCATTAGACCAGATTTCATCAACAGAACCTGTTAAGACAATAGTTGATCTATTCCTGTAGTAAGGTTGTAAGGTTTGATTCCATTGAACAGTGAGATCGAAATCGAAGTCACCCAACTGGTCTGGAGTTGAAACCAGAAACTCTGAGTTGAATGTAATGTTGTATTGACCACTGAGTAGACCAGATCCTTCTATCAAAGTATATGAATCTGCCAAAGACACGGTTTGACAATCAAAGAGGATGATGGCACCCTCAATTGGAACACCAGTGGCATCATCAACAACGTAGAATGAGATTAGCATATAATCTTTGTATGGTGTAGTTTCGATGGTTCCAACCTCGACGAATATTGTACGTCCACGAGTCGATACCTTGAGCACGGTCACAGCATCCTCATAGTATGGGGCGACTGCACCATCCCAATTCACGAACAACGTGATGTTATAGCTTGATACAAGATATGGACTCAATTTTGTGGAATTAATACTCACTTCAAATAGTGTTCCAACTTGATTCAAAAGAAAGTCCGATACGCCCAGCAGTGTGCCATTTGCATAGATATCAAGATCATCACTTGTAACTAAGATGGGTAATCCATTGATTGTATCAGTATATCTGAATGTGAAATTCACATAATCGAGATATGGAGTAGATGCAGGAGGCGAGATAATCTCTACCTCAGTCGTTCTCTCAATTACACTAGTAGTTATGTTCCGTACGGCATTATTTCTAAATGGAGAGCCACCTAACCAAACTGCTGTAATGCGCAATTTATGCGGTCCAAGAGTACTTAGACTGCTTGAATTGACGGAGATTCGATAGTACCCATTTGATAGGTGTACAAAGATGAAATCACCTGAGCCTAGAGTGTGGGTTTCGTTCTCAACAGTGAAATCCGTATTGATAGTGATACCTTCAACTGTATCCACATCCCAGTAGTACATTGTGAAGTTGATATACTCAAGGTACGATGTGGGTTGAGACCCTTCAAAGATCTCAAGTGTCG
>JARGGA010000197.1 GCA_029210805.1 Candidatus Thorarchaeota archaeon | reverse complement strand
CAATAGTTGCCTTCGATGCTCCATTTTCTGCCGAATTGGAGATAGGGAAACTGATAATTGTTAACATTTCTTCTGAGTGGAATCCTCTTTTGAATATTACATTGAAAATAGTTGGTAAAATAAGTGTTGGACCAAATACAAAAAGAATCATAAATGGATCATATGCAATGATCGACTTACTTGATGCTGAGGAGATTCCAAGCTATTCCAATGCCAGTTTTATTTTCTGCAATTGGTCAAGTACGATGGGTCCTTTCTTGGATAGTCTATTGGAAAAAAATATCTGGGTTTCACAGGAGCCTGCACAGATATTGATCAAGATAGATAGAAATATTCTCTCTCAAACACAAAGTGACATAATTATTGAACAACTTCGTAAAATCTGGTTGCTCGTGGTTGGTTCTGCTCAACGAGAACTTGGCAGAGATGTTTCATGGACTTGGATAATACCTATCTTACAAGAAGTAATGGAATTGAAAGCAGATGATTTTAATGAGATGTCGAAGTTTGTTAGTAGCATTGTTTTTCCATCCATCGCTACTTCATTTGTATTGCTTCTGGCTACAAATAGTACACAAAAGGACCGGCGTTCCAAAGAAGCAAAAATACTGCGTACGAGCGGATTAACACGAGCTCAGATTAATTTGCATCAAAGATTAGAAGTAATCATTGCTTCTGTTTCAATGGGTACAGTTGGCATTATATTAGGGGCGTTTTTTGTGTACATCATGCAGACATGTAAATTAGTTACACTGCCAGGTGCTTCAATATTCACTCAAGAAAGATCAAGAAGTCTAATTGACATATTTCAACTATCGTCAAATACTATAATTATTAGTTTATTACTTATCGTAATAATTTCCTTACTATCTCTGTGGTATCCAGTCCAAAGTCATAAAAGGAAATCCTCATCGATTGGTCAGCAGACTCATAATACGCACTCACAAAAGACAAAATTAGGTGTTGTTAGTCTTGGTTTTCTTATCTTAATTGGTCCTGTATTAGGATTCTCATTAGGAACTGTGAATGAGATGTACTGGGTAATAGGACCTCTTTTTGCTGTTTTTGCCGCCGTTCCATTTGGAGCAACAGTGCTACTAGCACCCCTAGGACTACTAATTCTAGTAGTGGGATTGTGTTGGATAATAGTTGAATCAGTTTTGTTTCAAAGAATATCCATTCTTCTTTCAAGAAGTCTACTTGGTGAAATTGGACATTTAGGTATCAAAGGTATGCTCCGAAAAAAGGAGAATATCATCATGCCTTTGTTTTTCCTACTTATTTCTACCGCAGTTCCAATCTCAGTTATTCTACAAACTGGGACTCAATTGGACTACACAGTTCGATACGCAAAAGCTAGTGTAGGCGCAGATGTAAGGTTAGAATTAGAAAATGCAAGTAAGACGCAAGATATAATGGCACTAGTGAACGATATTGAAGGAGTAGAGTATGTGGCGGAGGAGTACTGGTTTAATGCATACATTAGGGGTAAGGATGTTCAGATAACCGCCATTGATCCATTTGACTGGCAAGAGGCTGCGTACTTTGAAAGCCTCTGGTTTCAAAGCACACTATCTGAGGAACCTCTTATATTGTTAGAAGATAACAGTATTATTCTCAACAATCCTCAGTGGAGTTCTCAATTTCACGAAGGTGATACGTTAACAATTGCCAACGATTATCCATACCCGACCAACTCCACCACTGCAACAGCCATTGGCTTTTTTGGAGGTACCAGCACATTCATTCGTGATATACAACCTGAGGCCCAGGATAGGTCATTCATTTCAATAACACTGCTCAAACAATTAACATCATTAGAAAGATGCAAAGCAGTATTATTAGTTAAGGCAGATATTGACACTCAAACAAATATTAGAACCGCATTATCGGGAATATCGGGAATAAAACTAATCTCTGCTCAAAATACAATTGATACAATGAATCAAGATATTCAAACCTACTTTCAGTTAGAAACAAGAGGTATTTCGTTAATATTCGCATTTTTCTTAGCGTTCATAGGAATTCCCCTTACTGTTAGTTCAGCACTTTTTGAGGATAAAGAAGACATAGCAAGTCTAAGGAATCATGGAATTTCAAATCACGCAACGTTTCGAATACTCTTTGCAAGAATAGCAGTTCTTCTTACAATGGCACTACCATTTGGTTTCATGGCGGGGGTTCTTGAGTTTATGAGAACCACTTTTGGAAACCTCTCATCAAGGACCATACTCGTGAATCCTCAGTTTTACCTACCCCCTTCATACTTACTAATGATTCTCTTCTTCTTGTTGGTAATAATATCCAACACAATAGCTTCAATCCATTACACAATTCGAAAAAATAGAAAGCAGTATCACCGAAACTTGGAGGTATAGTGATGACTTTGATTATCATTGAGGATCTTGTTAAGATATATTCTGCAGGGAATACTAGGGTTCAAGCTTTAAGGGGATTTAATCTCCAAATTGAAGAGTCTGAGTTCGTTAGCATCATGGGTCCCTCAGGAAGCGGAAAAACGACTCTATTGAATATTATTGGGGGAATTGAAAGCCCCACTGCTGGTACAATCAAAATTCAGGGAGTTGATATTACACACTTTATAGAGAAGGAGAGAGATCGTTTCAGATTGGAAAGTGTAGGGTATGTCTTTCAATCATTGAATTTGATTTCTAGCCTTTCAGTTAGGGAGAATATTGAACTTCCAATGGTAGCTGCAAATATGGATTCTAAGACCTGCCATTCAAGGACAGAGGAACTTCTAGAATTATTCGGAATAGAAAAAAGGGGTAATCATTTACCTGATCAATTAAGTGGAGGCGAAAAGCAACGTGTAGCTATTGCCATGGCCCTAGCAAATGATCCATGGCTGATTTTGGCTGATGAACCTACTGGAGAACTTGATACTGAGAACGCAGAAGTGATTGTATCTTATCTAAGAAAGTGTGTCGATGAGTTAGAAAAGATAGTAGTAATGGTAACACATGATGCGACAATGGCAAGATACGCCGACCGTATTTGCTTTATTTCAGATGGGCGAGTTAAATCAATTTACAAGAGCAATGAATACAAAGAGGAGGATATGAATAGTTACGTTTTTCACCTCAAGAAGCGTATTATGGAAATTGATAGTAGTATGAGAAAATTAGAGACACAATTTTTGGACAAAGCTATTGACAATTCTAGATATCTTGAAGAATATCGAAGAATCACCACTATAAAGAATGTGTTAGATGATGAATTACATCGTATGGGACATTGATTCGAGAGTTAGATGTCTACTTACAGGGGGAGAGTTTCTACAGAATATTGAAAAATTCCTTCTTACAATCTGAGGTAGAAGAAAATTGGGTGTTGGCGTTTCAACCATTATCAAAAATCTTGTGAGAGATCGAAAATTGCTATTGATGATGGTATTGATTCCTTTGATTATTTCAACAACACTATCTGTGGTTAATGAAACAATAGAACTGAGTAACTTTGACATTATGGAACAGAACCTAGCAACTATGCCATATCAATTCTCAATAAGATTTTCAGCCACTGATGGAAATACTCTGCCATCTAATAGAGATATGGAGAATCTTTGTTTGTCTATTGAAACACTAGATATTGTTAGCAATACAGAAATACTGACAGTGTTTACTCAAACAATAAATGATGCCACATATGTATATTTAGGAGTACAAGAAGACTCAATACTTTGGAACCTAATTGTGAGCAATGAAGGTGTGAAAAAACCCTTTGGCAACGAGAGTTTACTAATCGACACAGGATTAACAACAAGTGAAGTTTCCTTGGGAGATGAATTGAGGCTACAACTTCCACCAATTCCAGACTTTGATGAGTTTCCATCATACTTTGTTCGTCAAATATCAGTAAGTGGTAGAGGGGTTCCTATTTTCGATATTGAAAATCTTCAACTTCCAAATGTAGGTGATTCTGATTTTACTTTCTTGCTCTTGATGAGTTATGAATCATTCTGGTTGGAGGTTCTTAGCTTCTATCACACGAACACCCCTCCACCAGGCCCATCCTTGTTTGTCGAGAGTGTCGTACAAGTTAATGATGAAATTCTAATGAATGCAATTCGAGATGACACTCTCCAAGAAATCCAGCAGACTATAATGCATGATCTGGTGCTAGCTCAAGATCCTATGAATGGTGATGTACGCTCCAATATTGATGAATTGAATGTGCAAATACAGTCATCTCTGGCTGCAATTCGAACTTGGTCAATTGCTCAAGCGATTCCTATTCTGGGAGTAGTTTTTCTAATCGTCAAGTCTCAAGGTAGCCTAATCTCTATGATTAGGCGTGAATCAATTATGAGATTCCGCACTCTTGGTGTTTCAAAGAGGTCAATTCTGATAAGTTTAATTTTTGAAGCAGTTCTTATAGGTTGTTTCGTAAGTTTATTGGGATCTTTTCTGGCAATGTTATTGATTTCAGCCATTACCAGTGGTAATACCCACCAAATTCCTCATTTTAGTACGGTTATTGTTTCTTTTTTTGGCGGAATCTCCACAACAATGATTTTGGAATGGGTACTTTTCAAAGACACATCAAATATAGAGTCACTTGCTTTTTCACCAGAGAGTGTGAATATACAAGAAGTCAAGTCCTCCAGCTTTAACAAGAATTGGGCAGTGCTTATTATCATTCTGGGAACTTCAAAAATGATTGTCTGGGCAACAGGTTTTTCACTTGAACAATTTATTGTAAGTGGAGTGTGGCCAATTTATCTATATGTTTTACTCTACATTTGGTTTGGTTTGGACGTTTTGATTGGTTACATTGGTCCTCTCCTTCTTCTTATTGGGATTGCCCTTTTTCTTTCACAATCAGGATATTTTGAGAGAGTAACAGTCCTATTTGATTTAGCCTCTTCAAAGAATAAAAGACGTAGACAAACTAAATCCTCAAGTAGAAATGAATCCTCTGGGGGGCAAACCATAGTCGCGCTCTTTCTCATAATTGGAATTCTTACTTGGTTTTCATTCACATACGCTTCTGAGGTTGATTTAGCAACTCGGAAATGGAATCAACAAGTGGGTGCTGATATCAGTTTCAATGTAAACCAAAATCCCAATATCACATATATTGTTGAAAAAACTCAATCAATTGAAGGGGTTGGGAGGGTTACAATGACAACAAATCTTGAAGCCAACATGGGTACTGTGCGAATCCCCTTATTCTTTGTTGACCCCGCAAATTGGTTAGATGTGGCATATTTTGAATCCAGTTGGTTTTGGAATACTGATTTAGACCAACTTTTTCAAAACCTAGGAGATAACAATAGCATAATTCTTGAGAAAAGAGTATCCCATGAGTTGGGGATAAAGATTAATGATGTACTTGCATGTAATTTGTACAACCAATCTGTAGAACTTGAGGTAATTGGATTTTTTGGACCGGAACCTAGACTTGATACAGGTGTTTATGGAGAGAGAATATGGAATTCAGAGATTGCATATTCTTTTGTAAGCTTTGGATTTCTTGATAATATGAATTTCAATTACTCCTCAGCTAGAATACTCATAGATGCAAATCACGCCGCAAATACAGACGAAATAGTTCAACAAA
This sequence comes from Candidatus Thorarchaeota archaeon, assembly GCA_029210805.1. Taxonomy (GTDB): domain Archaea; phylum Asgardarchaeota; class Thorarchaeia; order Thorarchaeales; family Thorarchaeaceae; genus MP5-2226. The sequence goes on along the minus strand of JARGGA010000197.1, from coordinate 733 downwards.
TTGACGAATTGAATATCACAGATTCGACTATTCAAGCCATCAACTCGCAAAATATACCTCCTGAAACAATGCTAAAGATAAAACTTGCATCCTTCAATTTAGTTGTTGCATACGCTTTTTCCATAATAGCTTCAATAGTAGTTCTTGAATTATTATTGGACTCAGCTAGATCTGAGCTTCGCATTTTATTTGTTCATGGAATCCCGCTAAAGATGAAACGAAAACTGATACTCAGAGATATTGGTCCATCATTGCTTCTAACACCTATATCGATATTCACAGGAATTTTATGCTATACAGCCTCAATTCTCTGGCAAACCCAAACCAACCCAGTTCTAGTTGCATACAGAATACCTGAATTTCTCATCCCTGCTCTTTCTATTGTTGTGTTTCTTGCGAGTTTTATATTTTTGATATTCGTGGTTAGTAAACGCCTATGAATATCACGCGGCTGTTCAACTACACTATTTCCAACAACCTCACTTGGTTCCTTGTTATATTCTAACTACTGTTATAGGGGGATTAATTATTCGTGAATCTTTCAACGCGAACACGAAAACCAAATCCCCTACGCCAATAGATTCGCCGGTGTCTAATCGGATTCTTTCTAAAATCACAATAGCCAGTAGGCATACGTCAGTAAATTGAAGCAATTGGCGATAATAATAGAAATGAGAAGATTCTAATAGCTCCGTAGGTTATCGAACCGATTATAGTGTTCTAACACTGGAGG
>JARGGA010000196.1 GCA_029210805.1 Candidatus Thorarchaeota archaeon | reverse complement strand
ACGGTGTTTCCACAGCATTTACCATGGCAGGGTCTTTACTGCTCGCATACGACTCTTGAGTCGTCTGGTCATAGCGGTCGGCCACAGACCCCCCTTTCGAAGCTGGTGGCTTCTGGGGAGGTAAGGACTTCCGCTTAGAACGAATGTTCCTTGAGGCTTTCGGGATGGCTCTCCTGTGATGGCGAACCCAGACTCCTAGTCCTTTCATACTACATTGTGAATGAAATTGCCATATGAACACATACAATTATGGAATTAAGGTGTATTAGAAAAACCTCAATATTCTTACATTTCAAGAGAAGGATTATTAGGAACACGCAAGATTCGAAGTATCCAAAGTTATGATTACGTAGATTGTCGAGGAAAGGATGCGTATGAAATATTTTCGTTCCCTCATGGTATTGCTCATCAGCATTGCAATAGCCGCGATTACTGCAACAATCATGTATGGCTGGTTTCTTGGACAGAGCATTTTTCAAACAGCATATTCGACCAAAGCAGGCGTAGATTTCTGGGGAACTTGGACCCTTGACAATCGAATCTTTCTGGCATCTTTCCTTCTTGCATTCCTTAGCAGTATGATTACATTACCTCAGCGTTCTACATTTATCACCTTCATTTCAGAAATTTCACAAACAGGCCCTGCCGTGAAACGACTCGAGCTTAGAACGGCTATTCCTTGGAGACTGTTTGTGTTCGGAGCATTCTTCATATTCTACATTTCAATTGGAGGTCAATCCTTAACCGGGCAGAATGTAACATTTCTGATGCTATTAGTAGATAATGGGGCCATTTCTGTTTCCTCTCAGGAACTATCCCGGTTATTCGCACTACCATTTTCTCCTGGGACTTCAGCATCATCCATTATCGCACTTGCTCCAGCATTAGAGGCATATCAACTGGGTCTAGGGTTCATCTCGACTTTCTTGGTTGTTTCAGCTGGCCGAATTACATTGAGTGCTTTTTCTGATATGCTCTCCAAAAAGCGTGACATCTATGTGGTTATCTCAAAGATTCTCTTTGCTGCTTCATTCATCATTGTACTTGAGCTGCTTAGTATCCCCATGTGGACGGTCAATGCTGGGACTTGGTTGTCCTATATGGCATTGATTGTGGGACTTGCGGCTGCAATTATTGCTGGACTTGCATTTGTGGCGATGCGATTGAATTTGGGTGATGCACAACAGAGGTTACGATCCAAGATTGCACAGCTTGAGGGAGACCTCTCTCGTCTTCAAGGTGAGCTACAGTCAGTTCGTCAGGAGTACGAAACCGGAACAATGAACCTCGATGACTACCGGCGAAGGGTTTCACTGCTGATGGAAGACCAAACTCATATCAGCAGCGAGCTGCGTCGCCTCAAGCTTCAACGTATGATTCCCCTTTCGGGTCAATCTGGACGCTTCAGTATTCTAGCAGTTGTTTTAATAGTGATGGTTATTGTACTCCCAGTTGCTCAGGTATTTCTCTATGGCATACCTATGGATGGTGACAAATACATAGATTGGAAATTCGATTATGAAACGTCAAAAGAAATTACGATAACAAAATGGGCGTCGGGAATAGGTGACATGGAAATACAACCCATTGAGGACCTAACTTCAAATGCTACTCCTGCGAGTGAAGCTGAATTTCTTACTACTGTCCGTCAATGGGATCAACAGGCAAGTTATCTTCGAATGAAGAATCAGATAGGAACAAACTGGATGCAGTTGGCTGATTCCGATATAGTGTATCTCCGAGGACATGAATACTGGATCGCACCTCTATCATTGGACCTTGCAACTACTGGTACAAGTTTCATCAGTCAACACCTCTTCTATACTCATACAGAAGGAATTGTCGTTCAAGATGCCTATAGTGGCGATATTGTAGATGGGGATAATCTGGTTGCACTTTTCAACAGAAGTGAACCAATCAATACCTACTACGGCGAAGGAATTGGCTATTCTGATGTAGTATTTGTAGATCTCCCTTCCTATAACGAGGTTGGTGAAGGCGTTTATTCTGGTACACCCGACTATACACTCACTGGTTTTGAATCTGCTTTCTATATGACTGCCATGGGTCCCGAAGCATGGTCTTTCATTGGACAAGATATGGATATGTTATTGCAACGCGATGTATTATCCCGAGTACAATCGATTATGCTTCAAGGTTTGAATGTGGATAGTGATCCATACATTGTAATTAATCCACAAGGCGACTTGTATTATGCAGTTTCAGTGTATATTGATTATAGACTGGCAACTGGCTATGCCCATGAAAACTACATGCGTTTCCTGGGATTGGTGCTTGTTGATATCGAAAATGGGGAAATGCAGTTCTATAATCCTCCTACTACAAATGCCTCTTTCTTCATTGATAGCACGTACATGTCGTATTATGATTGGCAGAACGCTCCTGATTGGCTTCAGAGCCAGATGAAATGGCCTGAGGATCTATATGAACGCCAACTTGAAGTTGCCTACATCTACCACGTTGAGGATGGCCTCTCCTGGAAAGGCGGGAATGATTTCCACCAAGCCCCGGATGACTCGGACACTCGATACATCATATCGCGAATTGGAGGAGAAGAACGATTCGTTGCCATGCATAACTCTGAATTCTACGATTCCCAGGGTCGAAATCTTGCTGGCCTCTACGTCATGGGTTGTGGCGATAAGAATTTCGGGGAACTTGTATTCTATCAGGCTGGGGAAGGAGGATTTTCAACTCTGTTGGGACCTAATGCGGCAGTTCAGGCTTTTGAAACCGATGATACTGTCAGAACACAACTCCAACTCTGGGGTGAACATAGGTACGGAAATCGTCTGATGTATCATCTTGGAGGTATGCTTCTCTTCGTGATTCCTGTTTTCCTTGTTGTTGAAACTTCAACAGTTGGAGTGATTCAAAAGCTCGGTGGAGTCGGATTAGTAGATGCACACTCTGGAGAACGTGTTACCCTCGGAGCAAACGTTGTAGAAGCATATTACAAAATGTTCGGTCTTCTCAATCAGTCAACTATTGAGGAAGGTGAAGTCGGCATTGAAACCGCATCATTCAATCCTGTTGCTATCGAATCAGGTGAACTTTCAGATCTGCTTTTGCTTCTTCGGAATAATGATGTTGCCTCTCACAATCTTACAATTGACATTACGGTGGCCGCAGGAAACTTCTCAGTATTTTGGCATGGGTCGGAGGTAGCTCCCACACTCAATCCCACGAACACAACATACAGACTGAACATTGGGACATTGGGTGAAGGAGACCTATGTGGTACAACTCCACAAATGACGGTTTACTTACCAACAGGCATTGTTTCCGCTCAGTATCTGGTCGTCGTGACATTGAGAACCGAAGAGGGGATTGTTGACACGGTAACTCTGATCTTGACGGTGACATAAGATACTATTCAGAGGACTCTTGATACCATTCAAGGTTAGCAAACGGTTGCAGGAATCTTGGACAAAGTTTGACAATACGTAGATGTTCATCTGGCTAATATTCTCGGTCTTTATATACCCCGGTCCATGTACAGGCCTGTGAGGTTGTCTTGACACATTTTGACCTCACAGAGTCTCCCCAGTGCCGTTTTCTGGGAGTACATCACTCTGGTGTCCAAGACTGTACAACTGAAAATGAATGGTTCTCTGAAGCCCTAGTTCAAGTGGAATACTCGGATGGAATCCGAGTATCGTCTTGGCTCTCTCTATGTTTCCTATGCTATCCCGAATATCTCCAACCCGTTTCGCAATGTGTTCGATCGCAATCTCTGAATCTAAAGCGAACTCCTGAATCATTTTAGCAAGCGCAATTATTGATATTGATTCTGTTCCTGAAACATTAACAATGAACTCTGAAGCACTAGAAGATTCACCTGCCAGAATTGTAGCAGTTACAACATCTTCAACAAATAGGAAGCTTCGAGTCTGTAATCCATCTCCTTCTATTCGTAGAGCTTGTTTTCTCGCCGCAGCACTCGAGAAGATTGCAATAACCCCACTGTATTCGGAGTTTTCCTGACGGGGGCCATAGACATTGAAGTAACGTAGGATTGCTGATTCAATGCCAAAAGATCTTCCGTAGGCTGCTACATACGATTCTGCTGCAATTTTTGATGCTGCATACGGACTCAATGGATTTAGAGGAGTGTCCTCATGTATAGGAAGCGTTTCGGGATCTCCATAAACCGCGGCTGATGATGCCAAAATGAACCTCTTCACCTTACGTAGTCTTGCTAGTTCCAAAATTGCGAGGGTTCCGTTTACATTCACATCATGGACAAGAAGAGGGTCTTCAGTGGATATTTTGACTGATGCAATTGCTGCAAGATGGTATACGTAATCGATTTCTTTGGTGATCGCTTCGGGAAGCTCAGGATCATTGATGTCCAATTCATGAAACTCAAAATTGGAATTGGATAGAAATCCATCCATGTTCGCCCTAACACCAGTTCGTAGGTTATCAACTCCAATTACTTTGTAGCCTTTTAGCAGGAGATGTTCCGAGAGGTGACTGCCGATGAAGCCAGCACATCCTGTGACAAGAGCCGTTTTCTTCATTGTTCAGTCCCTCATACTAATGATGTATCTATGGTTTCTTGGTCCCCCTTATTGTTTCTATTTAGTCTTGACGCAAACACTCTGATAGTTGCAACAATGAACAGTATCGGTCCTGCGATTAGCATGCCGAGATATAGAAACACCCCCAGAACTCCAATCAAATCCACCGCTATACACCAAAGAGGTGCTAAAACACAGATCAACACGAAACCATAGGCAATATGCTTGTATTCGAAGGTCATTCCTAAATCAGTACGAATAGGTAATGGCGTTATCGCATCATTTCTTGGAGGACTTACTCGAAGTAAAATGGCGATTAACAGATAGAAGAGGATTGTTAGCAGAATAGTAATCGGTCCCGCAATTCTCTCGGGAAAGATGAAGAACCAGAGGAAGATATACAGAAAGCCAACGTAACCGGAAACAATTACCGCTCCCTTTCTACCAAGTTTCAATGTTTCAAGTGTGAACCCTTTGGGATTACTTCGCCTTGTCAGATATGTTACTATCAATACTATTGCAGTATTTCCAATCGCTGCAATTGAAGTTGCTACGATGTCAAACACAAAACCTGAAGCTATGAACACGGAACCGATGAGAATAATTACACAATAGAGAATCTTGCCAGAACGATTCTTACAGGGAAAGGACCCTTTTGGAGAATCGCCAATTGACCCGAGTATTTGGAATACCGCTATTGGTAAGATGAATGAAAAAACTGCATGCCAGAAGAGGGCAATAACCATGAATTCTCCCCAAGCAAATCCAAGAATAACTCCAAACTGCGGTTCTTGCCCCATATATCCCGCCCAAATTACTTTGGTCATCCATGATTCATAGAGCCCGTAGAATATCCCCCAGAGATAGAGTTGGGTGACTGAAGTTCTTTCAAACCTCATTGCGAGATTCAGGAGAAGCAGCCCATGTCCCCAATAGAGCGGTAGTACTACCAAAAGCCCCCATGCATCAAGAAACCATAATGGTGCAGAACCAGAGAAAACTTCAGCAAAGACAACTGAGAGGATTCCAAACAATACAATGGTTGCGATTTTGTTCTGCTTTTGTTCCACTGGTGAACCGATTTCAGATTCCATTATATCCCCCTGAGTCGAAGGCAATCTCCCTTTTTCTTTGTTGCGTGAGAATCCGTACCACGAAGGCTTCTTATCTTGGATGAGCTTCCCTGATTCTGTTGTGAGCATGATGACTGAAGTTATCGTTGCAATTGACGCAGGAACTTCTGGAGTGCGTTCAATCTTCTTTGATACATTGGGGAAAGTATTGAGCATGGCCTACCAGGAATTTGACAGTCAATTTCCAAGTCCTTCTTGGGTTGAGCAAAAGGCTCCTAGCTGGTGGAACACTGCGTGCAAAATTTTGAAGAAGGCATTCAAGACTTCAGATATCAACCCTGATGATGTAGTCGGGGTAAGTGTAACAAATCAAAGAGAAACCGTTGTACCCGTTGATAACAAAGGACAAGCATTACGAAATGCCATCGTTTGGCAGGATAGGCGCACAACAAACCAGTGTGATTGGATTCGAGAAAAGATTCCATCTAACGAGATTTACTCTATTACCGGACTTACTGTCGACCCTTACTTCACTGCTCCAAAGATACTCTGGATCAAGGAAAAAGAACCTCATATTTTCAAGAAGACTGACAAGTTTCTTCTCGTTCACGATTATTTCATCTATAGGTTAACTGGCGAATATGTTACAGACTATTCGAATGCTAGTCGGACAATGCTCTTTGACATAAGCAAAACCGAGTGGTCTGCAAAGATTC
>JARGGA010000195.1 GCA_029210805.1 Candidatus Thorarchaeota archaeon | reverse complement strand
TCATTAAAGGGAAGTCCAACTTTGTATAGGTTTCTTGCAGCTGTTGGCAACCCTCGCCGTAGCTAGCCTTCACTTCAAGTGAATTCTGAGCAGCAAATGCGGACTCTTCGTATTCCATGAAGCCCCTACTAAAGTTGAACTTGGTTCCATCCCGCTGGAAACCTCTGGGGTGCACTTCTGGCTGACCCTGACCATGATTGCTCTCGACAATTGTAAATTGGAGCACTAGGCTTGAGTCATCGTAAGTCCAGTCCCATCCGTCAATGATAACATCAAACTTGACCTCGCTAGGATTGGCCAAATCCATATGAACACGGATTTGAACCATGACATCGAACGCAGGCATATCCGGCAAATGACTGTAGTTACCGCCACCTGGTCGAGGATCATATTCAGTAGTTGTTGTAAAGTTGAAGTGGATTGCGGTCACCTCTCCATCTTCAGTTTCATTCAGGAACCCACTGAACACCCAACCAGCTGTTGGAAGCATGAACCGAGCTCCAACTACAGAATCAACATGTCGTGTAAATATTCCATCATCATTGGTGTCATTTATCTCGAACATACTGATAAATCGCATATGGTAGTCCACCGATTCATTGTTCGGGTCCCACCAATGAAAGTGTGGAGATTGATTAACCCCCGTAATCCTGATCTCTATACTATCTGTACTTAGAGTCACAATTCCGTTGGAGTGACTATACTGTAAACTATTACTCTGCGCGGCAACTGAGGGAATTCCTATCCCCAGCATTACCACCGCCAGCAACGAAATTAGGATTTTCTTTTGATTATTCAAGTAATCACCTAACATATCCTAGAATTTAGTTAGTATATAATCAATCTTAGAAAGATTACACGGAGAACACAAAAATACGGCCCTCATAACACTCTAAAAGAATATAGAAGTTTTATGGATACTTTCAAAGCTTGTTCGGTGTAATTCTTTGAAATTAAGGAGAAAGTGCACCCATAGAATCAAAAAAGAAGGAGGGGGGAGACCAAAGTCTCCCGAATGCGTTCAAATGCTATTTCTTGAGTTTTATAATAACAGCAACAAGCACAACAATCAGAATCCCACCTATGAGTAGGAGCGATGTTGGACTGGATAAAACAGCAACAAGATCAGAACCAACACCAGGATCATCAGAATCGACTCCAAGAATGGGATCATAAACCAAGGTTTCATTACCGAAATACTCGAATGCAAGATAGACTGACTGACCAGCCTCAAGTCCTACACCTTCACCGTAACTAGCCTTTACTTCCAAGCTATTCTGAGCAGCCAAAGCAGTTTCATTGTACTGCATGAATCCATTAGCAAAGTTGAATTTGGTCCCCGTGCGCTGGAAACCACTTGGGTTTCTTTCTGCCAGACCTAAACCATGATTACTTTCAACTACCGTAAACTGCATCACCAGAATAGAATCCTCATAAGTCCAATTCCATCCTTCGATGACGACATCAAACTTGATTTCGCTTGGATTGGCCATGTCTATATGAACACGAATCTGAATCGTTACATCAAACTCAGACAAGTCTGGGAACATGCCGAAGTCGCCCATAAAACCACCAGGCCGTGGATCGAACTCAGAGGTTGTTGTAAAGTTGAAGTGGACTGCAGTCACTTCTTCGCCTTCAGTTTCATTCAGAAAACCGCTGAACTCCCAACCAATTACAGGAAGCATAAACCGTGGACCAACAAGTGTATCAGTGCCCCTGGTAAAGGTTCCATCAGTATTGGTATCATTGGCTTCAAATAGACCTAGAAAGTACATGTGGTAATCTACTGATTCGTTAATCGGACTCCACCAATGGAAATGCGGGACCTGATTGATTCCAGAAACCCTGACCTCTAGGGTATCTGTACTTAGAGTCACAATTCCGTTGGAGTGACTATACTGTAAACTATTACTCTGCGCCATAACTGAGGGAATTCCTATCCCCAGCATCAATACCGCCAGCAGTGAAATTAGGATTTTCTTATGATTATTCAAACAATCACCTAACATATCCTAGAATTTAGTTGGTATATAACGAATCTTAGAAAGATTACAATGAGATCACCTAGTCACGGTGTTCATAACGCTCGAAAAGAATGTAGAAGTTTTATGGATGCTTTCAAAACTTGTTAGGGGTTCGCCTACAATATCAGAAAAGTGACACCGCCGGGAAATCTTCAGAGAAAACCCCGGCTTGTAGGTGTCTTATGCTTGTTCTTCGGACCTATTGCGGTCCTTTCCTAGGAGGCTAGGTCCACCAGCTATGAAACCTATGGCCATTATTCCAAGTACTCTTGCTATTCCTGCTGTATCTGGACCAAGAATTTGACCATCAAACATCAAGAAGGCTGCAAATAGGGCAAGTATTATACCGAACGCGAGGCTTACTTTTTCACTCTTATTCATTGTAATGTATCACCAAGAATGACAACGAAGATTTAGCATATAATGAACTGTGGGAAAAACGACCATAGTCAATTCATCTATGGGGTATGCTGACTAGCATCCTAATCAGGACCTCTGCAATGGGTCTGACCGTCACTCATAGCAAATCCCGTTCCTACAACTACCCTTGCGCAGTTTGTGGATATTAGGGTTGTTAGATGGCAGGATAAAAGAAATGGCGCCGCTGGCCTCAAATATGGGGTTCATCTCCTCTAAGCTTTTTAGACGGCTATTTACGTGCCATGGCTACAAATTGTTCACCATACACCGAAAGGTGAAAACCATGAAGAAATTCACTATCATTTACTTTGCAATAACATCTTTGCTACTGGTGGCACCTAATCTCGTGATGATGTATTATCCACTTCCTGAGATTGGTCTGCCAATAAATCCTGAAGACTTAGATTATACAGAAAATCGATACGGTATTTGGCCATATGGTGTGAGAGGTGCTGAGAACACCCAGCATCCAGAGGGGCATCCTGGTATCGATTTCAGTTTTAGTTTTCCCGCACCAATCTATGCCGTGTGTAATATTACCGTTACCGAAATCTATGTGAATGATCATCAACAGAATGTCGTATTTGCACAATCTTCTTCTAATCCTCTAGTGTACTTCGAATTCGCCATGGGTGACTTAGTCGAGGGTACAACAGTGGGAAGCTCGTTCCAGAGTGGTGAATCACTAGGAAATGCTTCAGTAATCGGACCTGCAGAAGACAATTTCTACATGATCCACTTTGGCGTAAAACGACAGGTAAACATGATAATCACTCAAATCGAGTGCCCCACCCTCTATTTCAATGATGACTCCCTTGCAATCTTAGGAGAGAGCATCTGGGATGAAGGTTCTATTATGAACAAGTCTACCTATGTCGAGCGAAATGAATTCCCATATTTGAATAATCCAACGGGATTGGATTTCGATGAACATTACGTGTGGCCCTCATATATATCTCCAATTGTTCTCATTGCAGCCATTGGAGTCATCTATGTACTGCTATATCTAAAACTGAGGAAGAGCTGACCTCACGCAGACATTGCAAATTTGCCCGTTCTGAATAACGGGCATTTCCTTCAAAAACAAAAGAAATGGCGCCGCCGGGAGTAGTACCATTTACGAATTAATTCTCTCGATTTCTAAATAATCAATGTGGGAAGAAATGGACTTGACAACTCCAAATTGAGAGTTCATACAGCTCATCCAACTGCATCTTCTATTGTCTGTATCATCTGGCATTTCTTACATGTCACATAGAACCAGCTCGTGACAAGCGAATCCTTTCCTGGCAGTCTGCCAGTACAGTATCTGCGTACTCCGTCTTCCGTGAAGCGTTGATACCTTCCAGGTCCTGGTCTTCTTGTCTTTTTTCCTATCGAAATTCCAGTTACCTCAAAATATTAGTAATCTTCTTCAAGTTATGCGCATGTGAAGATAAAACCATAGACTGCTTAACAGCAATGTTAATATTGGAACCCGAGTCAACACCCGACCAAGCCGCCGTGGCTCAGTCGGTTTATCCCTCATTTACTTTTCACAGATGAGCTCTGCATTTTTCTACAACCCGGAACATCGTTAACTCACTAGAGAAAGTATCAAACAGCAATGTTAATATTACAATCACATTAAGCACCGAATTAAGCCATCGTGGCTCAGTAGGTAGCTGTGTGTTTCATCAGAAGCACATAACCTAAAGCGACAGACATGCGTGCATCACGCTGTACCGCTAAAGCCTGTTATCTTTCAATCAACGGGTTGAGAGCCAGACAGTTGTTGGTCGGAGGTTCGAGCTTTTCCCCGAATTCCGAGGAATGAACGAAAACCCTCCCGATGGCGCCACTTTTTCTGTAGTCTATAACGAACTGATATTCATCAATCCGAACTACCAATCCCTCAATGGCCTTTTGTTCGTCCAGTTCTCTGCAGTCCTTCTCAACCACGTTTCTACAGCCTGTTTCTTTCTTACATCATTTGGAGGGCATTCTATAGCCCATCGTATGGTGTCGTCTATAGAGTCTGTAGCAGCAACCCAACTCACTGAAACTCTACCAGTTCGGGGATAGTAGGACACATTTCTAGGATATAGGGAAATCTCGAATCCAAGGGCTTCAGCCAATCTCTTTTCGTCACTGATGAGGTTGTTAGTAGAATCATTCACTACTTTGACAAGGCTTTTAGCTGCTTCTCTAATAGCAGGATCATTGTCATCCTGTAAATCTTCAAGTTGTCGAATGGTTAGAATCGATTTGGGAATTAAGCCCTTTAGCTTCCTCCCTCTCTCCTTTACTAATTCAACTTCAGCAGCTCCTATCTCAGACTTGAAGTTATAGTCCTCTTTCTGTTTATCCACATAGATCGCATGACTACGGTACCATTTGAACCGCCCCCCGGTAAAGCTTCCATCCTCAGGAATAAGCTCTTCCAGATACGCCCGCTTAGCAGTATCCGACCACTCCATAAATCCCCCAGGAAGCCCCGGATTATTGACGGTCTTGTTCCCGGGTGTCATTCCCTCATCAATCATTATGAGACCAATCTGGCAATTAATGTGAATATCGTACTTGCCCTTGCGGTACTTTGGCTCAAGGACGATATCTCCAAGCTCGCTCACAATTTCCTGAACCCTCGCTATGCGTCCCAGATGCGCCTCATTGTATGAAATGCGTCCAGTGTCCCATAGGTGACAATCACTTGCAACAGTTGCTGCGAGTCTTGCTATCAAGACCTCACGTTTCTCGCCCTCAGGAAAGCGTGGATATTCAATTCCTGCACGTCCGCTGATTCCTGCTATCTTAACAACAGCGCCCTCTAGATCAGATAGTCTTCTTCCTGTAGTATCTAGATACATTCTGATAATCTTACCTTCCAGACGAGTGCTATGAATATCAAGCGGATTCTTCCTTGCAGAATCCCCTCCTTCATATTCTATTAACTGTTTGACAATCTCAGTCATCTGTGGCAATTCTCTTCGAAGATTCCCTTGAACCCCCAGATTTCTACGAAGTTCATCAATGATATGGATGACCTCCTTTCTATCCTTGAAATAATAGAACTGGCCCTCATACGCTCCCACAAGCTCGTCAGGTCTATGTTTTGGTATCCATGTATACATCCTATTTTCAACCACGGCGACACGAGCTCGAACGTGTTCAACCCCAATTGTCTTTGAGAGCGTTTCTTCTATCTCTTCTCTACTAGTGCGAAGGCAACGTTCAAGTTGCTTGATTTTTTTTGCTTCAAGTTCAGGATTCAAATCGGCATAGCAGAATCTATGGTTCTCGCCAGGAGTCGTTCCAACCATACGCGTGACTGCAGAAATCAAGTCTTCTTTAGTAGGCTCCTTTATTTCTCTCAGGGGGTCAAAGGCATCCCGAACAACTTGAGCTTCTACCTGATACACGGTTTCATGTTTTCCAGCTTCATCAAATGGTTCAAAATCACGAAACTCTCTCAGAACCGATTCGTCTATCTTCGGATTCCTCTCATACCATTCTCTTACGATTCGGTCTTCCTCATAGCCTCTTAACTGTCCTATTTGAGCTGGTTCAATATCATTCCACGAATTGGTCACGAATCCTTTACTAACTCCGTATGCTTCTGCAATTTCGTCACGTTTCATCGAATGGTCATCTCTAATCTGGAAGTACAACTCACTGAAACCTTTTCTATCCTCAAAATCCGTCCGTTTGCTTTCATTAGGATGTTTTTCAATTAGATTTTCCAGGTCTTCCATCGACTCGATTCTAACCTCAGGTGGTCCACCATGAACCGCCTCATACATCCGTTTGAGTTCCCGAAACTCCAATTCCCTGATTAGCTCGGGTGGTTCGATAACCTCCTTACCGTTTCCCGAAACCTATACAATCCTAGACATCGAGTCCAAGATGTTGTTCG
>JARGGA010000194.1 GCA_029210805.1 Candidatus Thorarchaeota archaeon | reverse complement strand
AAAGTTCGCTTCGCAAAACCAGTCTTTATGGGAGAATCGCTGACTACAGAAATCTACGATGCTGGTATTCAAGAGGTCGGGCTCCATGAAGTTCATTTTGAAACAAAAAATCCTTCAAGCTCTTCGGTCTTGACGAATGGTGTTGCCAAAATCACTAGAGCATGAAATGTCCAACTATTGTGAAATGTGAGTGTCTGCGCAGTTTGAGGACTTGGCTTTTAACCAAATATACAAGTATGTAAACCATGGGAATAGATGACAATGGTAGGAGATTCATCGGATAGACTCAAGCTTCCATATCTCTTTGAGATTGGAGGTTCGACTTGGAGAGTGCTACTGGCATTATTAATTCACAGAAACCCTGTAGGTCCCAGAGAGCTTGCCAGACATCTGAAAATGAGCAGCCATAGCGTGGCGGTATATCACCTTACCAAACTGGTCGAGTATGAATTGGTGGAAAAGACCGCTCATGGTGACTATCAGATTAGTCCTGCTGCAAATCTGAAATTCCTAGATGAAATCCTTTTTGTCAAACATAAGGTCGTTCCACTTACTCAGATTCTTTACGCAGTTGTCTTCACCAGTTTCTTTTTCATTTACCTTCTCACAGTAGGTTACGACGATAGTATTCAAAGTGGGTTTGCACTAGCAATCAGCATGGCGGCAGCGGTACTTTTCTCACTCGAAGCATATCGTTCATGGAAACTGTCAGGATTACTATCTATGACGCCTTAGAATGATCCAATGTACCTTGAGACTGGTCTAAAACGTAGACCTATATCACGAGTGCATTCCTATTCGAAATAGATTAAATTTAGCTGGTGCACATCATGAATGAAGCAGATGGTAATGTTGAATCGGCCTTTTTGTTTGTAATAATCATTGCATGTGTGGGTGGAGTCGGTATAATCTGGATTATTGACCTAGCCTTGTTATTGCTTCCACCGCTACTTGCGTTTGTAATGATAATGTCCTATGGTGTAGGTTTGCTCGGAATAATTTTACTAGGCTTTTTCTATTTCACTGGAGGTAGTATTTTTGCCCTTAGAAAAGTGAGTTTCAAGGAGTTCAAAAATGCCATCACATTTCTTGATATGTTGTGTCATGGAGTTACTGAGTTAGGATCCGTTTCTAAGGCCCATTCTCCGATTGATAGGATAGATCCAAACGCACTGACTGTAAGGAGTTCTACAACAGGGCTTCTCCTGAAAATGGACTCGTCATTTGCAAAGAAATGGGCTAAGACAGTTGAGAAGGAACAGCCATTTTGGAAATTAATCATTGAGATTCCTATGACTACCGTACTTGGATTTGTTCAGACAGGTGAATTCTTACTAGTGATTATAATCATCGCCAGTGCAATAGTTTCCTTTATTGCTAGTACCTCTGCCTCAGTCGCACTCGCATTGATTGCAGGTCTAATTGCCGTCCTTCTAATCTCAATTCTTCTTGTAAGAATTTACAGAGCAAGACAGCGAAAGGAAGTTAGTGACCTTGATATGCGTAAGCAGAGCTGTAAGGGGCTCCAGATGGTCTTTGAGTTAGCAGAGAAACAATCCTCAAATAAAATTAGACTCTATGTGCTTGGTGATTACAAGGCATTATCATATACTGGCAATATACTAATGACCTCTGAAGATCAGGAGCTTAGGGAAGCCTTCCTTATCCTTGGAGGAGAGTAGTTGGGGCGCAAAGATCCTTCAGGATTGATGGACGCAATTAAATCAATCAATCCTGAAGCAGACGTGCAGCTCTTGTATAAAATCCATGTAACCAATCAAAAAACCTTCTTTCATTTGCAGATACTTTACGCAGTTTTCTTTGCTTGTCTGTTTTCAATCTACATTCTCTTTGTAGAAATCGATTATAGTGTTCATAGTGTGTTTGCAATAATCGTTAGCCTGCTTGCTTCAGCTTTATTCACACTCGAAGCCTCCCGTAGTTGGATGATATCCAGTCAATTCTCTTTGGATACTGATTGATTGGAATTGCAACTACTCGTATTGTTTGTGAAGGAAGTCGAAGAATTCATATCACAGGTTTCTTTGAATAAAATGTAGGTGGTTCCTCTGTTGATTTCGAGGCGATGAAAGAGAAATATCCTCGTGGAATGATAGTGGTTCAAGGATTGGTGATGATTGTCGTTTCAACCGTGATTTCACTTATTCTAATTTCTCCCATCTACCTCTTCGAGATCCCTGTTGAACTCCTTGTCCTCATCTTTACCTTTCCAATAGATCTAATTCCTCTTCCTTTCAATTGGTTGGGACTGATTCTATTTCCAGTAGGACTACTGATAGTTACATGGCCAAATTATACTCTTCTACATATTGGCAAGATAGGCTTGCGTGATAGAGAACCTATGCAACGACCCTCCAATCTTATTGTCGTGGGTCCATACAAATTTACTAGGACCCCAATCTATCTGGGAGGTATCTTGATGTTGTTCGCATTGGTTATTGTATGGAGTAGCTTGATTGTTTTCTTGGGGAGCGTTTTTGTCTATGCCATTTTCAGATATGTTTTCATAAAACGTGAAGAGGTTATCTTGGAAGAAGAATTTGGCGATGATTATCTCGCATTCAAGAAAAGAATCAGAAGATGGATTTGAAATCTCTCATCAAGCCTTTTCTAGAATCATTTCAAAACAGTCCTGTTAGCTATTCGCTCCTACAAGTCTTGAAGCATTTTATCTGGAATGTTCTCCAGCAGTGATTTCAATTTAATGATATAGTTGCGAAAAGAGATAACCCCATCAGATGTTATCTCGATTATCACTAGAGGTCTCCAAGATATTGTTCGACGAGTTTTGATTAGATCTGCTTCCTCTAGTTTCTTCAAGTGATGATCGAGATTGCCCGGTGTCATCTGCAAAAGCTGCTGTAATTGTTTGAAGCCAATCTTTCTCTTAAGGAAGAGAAGGTAGACTATCGAGAAACGTGGCTGTGCATGAAAGACTTGTTCCGTCTTAGACAAAGATAGAGAGTCTTTCATCGGAGATTTCACCTTTCGCTCCTATTATCACTTGGCTTGGAGAGCCTCTGATGCCTGTCTATGCATCATAATCCCAGCTGCAATGAAACAGAAAGAGAATACAAGTGGGACCAAGATTCCTGTGATTGTGGAGTCTAGGATTGCCAAGAGTAAGAAAGAGGTTACTCCAAGTACTAATCCTAGGTAGAGAATCAGCAACTCCTGTCCATGAGAGTGAGTCAATCTCAGAATCACAAAAGAAAGCAGACAAGATACACTGGCTGCCCAGAGCATCGCAATAAGAATCAACTCTGTAGGGGCAAAACTAGTCATAATAAATGACAGAAACCACACCAAGGCAATCAGGGGTGCATGTAGCGCGCCACCCGATTCCCGGTCTGATTCTTTTCTTTGTGTTCTCCAAGCGCCAATGAAGCTATACATCACTAGACCCCAACATAGAATGAGGGTGAGTATATTGGCGTACAATCCCATCACACCAGAGTCCAATCCTGTTATTAATGCAAGGAGATCTGCGTTTATGAGAATGAACATCCCTAATGGCAAAATCGTTCCAATGACAAGTAGTGATCTTCCCAAAGATCTCAGGAAGAGATAGTCTTCATATTTCTCAACGACACTTAGAGCTTCAAGAACCTTATCAATCTCCTCCATAATCGTTCACTTTCCTTGATTCTGTTAGAGGCATGTAGCAATATTAACAATGAAGTTGTTCTGTATCGCAGAATTCATTCACGTCTTATTAGGACATGAATCTTTGCTCTAAGTATGATAGAAAATTCAATTGCAATCAATGTCGAAAATGTGTACAAGAGCTACAATGGGTCTCGTGTATTATGTGGCGTTTCCTTGGAGGTCAAGTTCCGTGAGTTCTATGTTCTTATGGGGCCCAATGGCTCTGGAAAAAGTACCCTGTTATCAATAATAGCTGGGACGAATCCATCTGATTCTGGGTCTATTCAAATTCATAGCCACAGAATCTCAAATGAAAGCACAGAGGGGAAGCGGCAAATTGGTTACGTTCCGCAAGAAAACTTCTGCTCCGCTTTTCTGACCGGTCGCGAGAATCTGGAATACTTCGCTGGATTGCTAGGACTTAGTAAATCTGAGTCGAAAGATCAGATCCAGCAATTGTTGGAGATGATGCAACTCGATACATATGCAGATCAAAGAGTTGCAAAGTATAGTGGGGGCATGCGTAAGAAACTAGAGGTGGCCACAGCTCTTCTGGGAGATGTTAAGGTCTTGCTCCTTGACGAACCTTCCACCGGACTTGACCCAGGCGTGAGAAAGGACTTCTTATCTCTTCTCCGTGAAATCAATGAACAAGGGACAACAATCCTCTTAGTAACCCATATCGGTGAAGATGCGGAGGCTGCGACACGAGTTGGCTTCATGATTGAAGGAGAGATTGTTGCTGAGGAAACACCGGACAATCTCAAGGCAATAAGTGGGCTGAGAAGCACAGTGGTTATAGATGCCACTCCGAAGTCACAAGAGCTCTTGACACTACTGGCAAGTCTTGATGATGAATGTGGAGTAGTAGAGAATAGTCAAGGTTTCAAGATAGTATCTGATAATCCAATAAAACTCATCTCACGGATAAAACAGGCGCTTCTGGAATCTGGCTACCATCTTAACAGCGTTGAAACAAGACCCCCCAGCTTGGAGGATGTCTTCTATCAATTGACAGAGATGCCTGTTCAAGGTGATGTTCAATGAGTCGTCTGAGTCAGATAAAACATTCAATGTCCAGGTCAATGAGGATATTCCTCCGTGATAAGACGATATTTGGGTCATCAGTGTTCATCCCCCTCTTCTTCCTCTTTATCCTCCCTTTAGTGATGTTCCAAGATGTTCCTAGTGCAATCATGCCTAGCATCAAAGCATACTTGGTAATAGCAATGGTCATTCTATTAGCAACTTCAACAGGTGTAAGCAATTTTGCAGGATCCATCGCAGGTGATAGAGATCATGGTCTATATTCCAAGCTGTCATCAATGCCAGTTAGCCCAATAAATGAAAGCATAGGCCGAATAATCACAGTATTGGTCTTTTCATCAATGGGGAGTATTCTTCTAGTTTCGCTAGGAATTCTCTATGGAGCTGAATTATCAACTTCAGCCATTGACTTGATACTAGTGGTAGGTATCGGTTTTATTGTCTGCATTGGAGCATCTGGCATTGGGTTGATTGTTGCATGTTTTGTGAAGAGCGAATCAGCAGCGGCGCATGTTGGTCTAGCAATTGTATTAGCTAACTACTTCATTGGTATCGCAGTGCCATTTGCTGATCTACCAGAAGCATTGAAACCTGTCGCACGAATTAGTCCTTTCTCTTCCGGAAACAGTATGATTGCATCTCGTATCCTAGGCACTGATTTCATTGGATATGATCCTTGGAATTTCCTCGACCTTGGCCTGCTTGTAGCATTTTCATTTATGCTTCTTGCAGTAGGATTAGTGTTGTATTCGAAACTTTGCTGGAGAAAATAGTGAATCATTCGGGAACAAATGCAAAGTGTTCATCAATAAGATTGGATGCGCTTTTGAAATTCTCAATGTTGGCAATGTTGTGAAATTCATTCTCGAATCGGCTGTAGAAATCTTCTGCGAACTTATGCAATGAGTGTCTCAATGTCTGAGTTGACTCTGTTGTTACGAGGACACATGCAATGGGAAACTTGTCGCTGTGATGCAAGAGGAGAGTTGCATTCGCCATTTTGATCTCTCGAACATCTCCTTTGTCCATTGCTTCAGTGAGAATCATCCCAATTCCCTGCAACATTCCAGTAAAAAGCCCCTCATGTGTCATACTGCTGGAATCCCAAGCTGACCATGTATTGTTATAGATGGGTATTCCTCCCACTGTTTCAAATACCGTTAGTCGGGTCACTTTGAAGGGCAGTACAAAAGCAAGCCTCGGTTCTTTTACAAGTGCAATCGTCCATGGAACAATAGCAAGAACTGCTAAGAGAGTTTCAACTCTTGGGAGTATGTTAGATGCCCGCGCCAATATTGAAAGAGGCACCACCACCACAAACATGAATCCACTTAGCATACAAAGACGTGTGTAGCGTTTGATTGCAGGGGATGCCGCTCGATGCATGAGCGGCGTGTAATACGCAAAAACAGCACATATCATGAGTGTAAGAATCCCTATTGCGATAGTAAAGTTTTGACCAAGAATAACCCCAGGCTCTCCGCTGGGGTAAGTTCCAACAACTGCTGCATCGGCGTTGAATGAGACCATAACAGCTGCCGTTGAAAGAATGCCAAGAAGCAGCATCTTCTTCGGGTCTATATTGTCCCGTGTAAATGAATCAGCAAGAAGACCGGTGAATACCCCTACTATAGG
>JARGGA010000193.1 GCA_029210805.1 Candidatus Thorarchaeota archaeon | reverse complement strand
GCCGATGTTATTGATCTTCCATTGGGTGAAGATCTGATTGTCGAAGGAAATTGGTACTCATTCGATGTCACAGATGAAGTTTTGGCAACTTACAATGACGATAGAACATTATCTCTTGTCCTGAAGCAAGTTTCTGAAACGGGAACTGACGAAACTTGGAAGTATTTTGCAGAGAAAGACTATGCTGCAACGAATTCCACTTTCCTATTGATTGAATATGCGGCACTCGAATCCACAGCTTTAACGGTTGATGGTATTTCATCGACACCTCTTATTGAGTACATTCAAACACCCACACCTCTGTTGGAATGGGATACTCTAGGATCTGCAACTGGAGCATCACAAAGGGACTATGAAGTTGAGGTTTGGAATAATGAATATTTCAACGATACACTATTCTTTGAGGATACCAGAGGTGAAATCTACACTGTCTATGATTCAGACACAGGTTCCAACTCTCGTCCCTTTGGAACCGATGATGAAATGAGGTACCAGATGAAATTCGAAACTGGCCTGTTCTCACAAGGTGGATTGATTGACAAACTTCTTTTCAAAGTAGCTGAAACTACAGGTACTGCAATATTTGAAAACCTCGAAATCAACATGATTAATGAGGATATCAACGATGAACTGACTGTCAATTTCGATGCTAATTATGGTGATGAATTCGTAACAAATGTACTGAAGAGAGATTCATACGAGGCTAAGGTTGTAGACCAATGGCTTATTTTTGACATAGAGGATTCGTTTGTCTGCAGTGGTGCGGATGCTCTCATCATTGAATTTAGATTCACCAACAATACAGGCGACTTACTGGCTGCGCGTTTGTCGCAATCGACTTCTGAACCAGGGTCTGTTGCATACTCCTACGGTGTCAATGAGTATTATGGACAAACCGCAGGTTTGGTATACAATCGTACGCACTGTCTGAAACTTGAGTTTGCAAGCGTTCCAGTATTGGAGTTCAGTGATAGCCCAACAAACAATTTTCCGTTTAGTACTGATATTGGTAAAGATGGAAGATTCCAACAGATGTACAACAAGTCCCTTATCGGAGAGACCGGACTTATCGACACATTGTACTTTTCATCGAATGGTAAAAGTGACTCGGTATTTGAGAATCTAATCGTTCGATTGGTGGAAACACCTCATGAATGCAACTTGAATCACCTTAACATGGATGCAAACTTTGGTGGAAATACCCCAACAGTTGTCATTGATACTGCTACCTATACCGCAGAAAATATTGGTCGGATTGGCTTGGTAAGATTCTCAACACCATTTGAATACACTGGTGAAAATAATCTGCTGATTGACATGCAATGGAGTTCTAGAGTGTCTGGTGGGTTCACAGTTGCTCGAGGTGTTGGTGAGGGAGGATATCGAGCTTTTAACGTTACATACCTTTCTTTGAACATTAATGGAAACGACACCGCCGGAACTGACTTGCATCTTGGGTTTGTAAACGCACAAACTGAATCTCTGTATGCAGGCACTGCCTTGACCAATGCGACACAATACTTCTGGAGAGTTCGTGTTTGTGATGGTACTGGCATTTGGGGCGAATGGGCAACACAAAGTTTCAATTACACCGAGTTGTCATCAGTTCCTGAGTGGACTAGCCTTGTGTTTGATCCAGACCCCGGAATTGCTACAAAAGAGGTCGATGTGTCACTAGATGTCACATATTTCCTCGGTATCACTCAAGTGATTCTGGAGATTGATGGTGCAAATCATACCATGGCTGCTTCAGGAGACACCTATTCCTATACGTGGACTCCGGCGACAGCTGGCAATTACACGTATACAATCTACATGGAAAGCACGATTGGAACTTGGAGTAATACTACAGGAATCTTCGAGGTTGATGAAGCTTATTTGATACCTGGTTTGCCGATTGATACTACAACTCTATTGCTCATTGTGATAGGGGTGCTAGTATTGATTATCATTGTCGTTGCCTGTAGAAAACGGAAATAATGTATTATGAGAGCGATGCGTTCAGAACAAAGGACGCATCTCTCCTCTATCTTTTTCACTTGCACCATGTGATTTTCTGATGCATTCTACAATAACTTGTACATCTTCTTAATCGATTCCTTCGCTTCGGAGATTATATCCTCAATAAGCTCACTTGTCGTAGGAATATCTTCGATTCTTCCCACACATTCTCCCCCAAACATCAATGCAGTATCTGATTTGGCATCGATTAGATCTTCAAAGCCGTTTCTCTCAAGTTTGAGAATATCTTCATTTGATTCAACAGGTTCACCAAGATAGAATCTTGGCACATCTGAGAGTGTTTGTTCCACAATTTTCTCTGCTCGAGTGTTCCTTACAAATCGCATTGGACCAAAGAGACCTCTACCAGTCAATGTCTGACGTTCTTCTCTATCTACAATTGCCTGTTTCCAGATTGGCTCAAAGTCACTTTCTTTCGTGGCAATGAATCTGGTTCCCATCTGAATGCCTTGTGCTCCCAAACATAGCGCAGCAGCCAGAGTTGCCCCATCACAAAACCCTCCAGCTCCTACAACAGGCTTCTTCACTGCTTTTGCAACTGCTGGTACGAGGACCATTGAATGAACTGGGTCCCATGAAACATGAGCTCCTCCTTCATGCCCCGAGGCTACTATGATATCGGCCCCAGCCGCTTCAGCTTTCTTGGCATGATAAACAGACGGAACAACATGGATCCATGTGAGTCCATGTTTCTTGATTTCAGCCCAAGGCTTCGGGTTTCCTGCTGATGTGACTAATACAGTCAACGCACGCTCAACATCTGAATCGCCCTCTCTGGATTCAATTACTTGCTCAAAGAACATCTTCGATGCTAGAAGGAATTCTGCTGCTACTGGAATATTGACTCCGAAGGTCCCGCCACTCTTCAATTGCTTGGCAACATTCTCAACGGATTTTCTGAGAATCTCTCTAGGCGGGTCTGTTCCAAAGAGACGAATAGCGTCTATAGGTGCAGCATCAGGTAATAGAGTTGCAGCCATACCTATACTACTGATGACACCAAGTGCCCCTGCCTTTGAAACCGCTGCGGCCAGAGATTCCGTCTTATACGGTCCCATTCCTCCCTGTAATATTGGGTGTTTGATAGACAGGAGGTCACATATCTCGGTGTGTAGTGATATCATGACCTCCTTCTATCACATTCATGGATTTAAATTAGTCACAATCCCTGTTTTTCTTTCGCTCCCTCATCTGACTCGTGTGGGTCGTGATATAATGACCATGGATATCGAGGGGGAGATTTCAACAAGAACGTTATGTGTAGCACGATGAACACAATTATGTTAATGATGCCCAGAGGATTAAATGAAAATCCAATAATCTGGAACCCCTCATATGTGAATTCAAATAGAACGAATGGAATCAAGTAGAATGATATAAAGATTATAATCATATTCACGAATACGAATAGCGATACATCTCTATTAGTCATTTTCACCTTTTTTTGATTCATTCATATGACCCTGTCACTCATCTATGTACTTTGTAGGTACTTTCTGGGCAGTGGCTACTAGCTCAGCTGCTGCTTTTGTGGCTCTCATAATTTTGCCCATATCACCTGTGGGCAGCTTGAACTTTCTTGACATCAATCCCTTTATGGGATCAATCTCACCAGCAATGAGCCTCTTCCAATTTGCCAATGTGCCGCTGTATATGAATTCAGGATTATCCCCTGGTTCTGCCATTCTTGCTAATCTACAGTCACCATGCCAGAGGTCCATATACAATTGTACATCCTCTTTGATTGCATCTCCATCTGCAACAACTTCGAAGAAGAAGTCGCCTTCCCATGTAGAAGCCGCCTCTTTGTATGCATGGTTTGCATTGAGCAATTCCCAGAATTTCTCTACCCACTCTTCTGTTGGGAAAATTAACTTCTTTGTCATGATACTCTCGCATCCTCTCGATAATCTCAAAAATATTCGTACAGGGTGAAACAAAAGGGTTCTGATTTTATTTACACAGAGCAATGCTTTCCAAAAAAAGGATGAAGCCCATCTCAGGAAGTTTTTAGTTCGCCTAATTACGGAATATGGCTTATGGCCTTACAACCAGAAGACAAACCCCTTTCTCAGAGATTTCTTGAACTACTACCCGTTGCAGAAAAGATTCGGAAAGGAACGAAAGGTGTAGATTTTCTTGTTCTTTGTGATGATGACGAAATGAAGGGTTATTGCTCTACCGACCTGGAGAAACGATTCAAACAGGTTGCTACAGATGTCATCAAAGCTATTCAGGATTTCACACCTGAAGAGATTGCCAAATATCCTCCGCTAGTTGGAATGGTAATCAAGACACTGGTGTATGTGCAACCCGCTGTTGATTCATATCGCGCCCGAATGTATCAGTATGCTACTGATTGGGGTTCAGAAGTATCACCGGTTGGTACGTGGTCTAACAACCTTCTTGACGCCATTGAAGATGTAATCAAAGTCATGCCTGAGGATGATATAAAACGAGTCTTCAAGAGCCTTCCCAAAGAGATCATCAATATCCGAGTCGAACGTATATACTGGAAAGAAGTTGATAGGAGCGACTCCTATTATCGATCAGTTGAGAATATCCTCTTCTATTATGTCAGGAATCCATCTGAATCATCTTGATTCATTAATTATTCATCGAATCACTTTGAGCGGTAATTCCATGGCTTTAGCCAAACCTATCTGGTTCTCAAGTACACCAACTTCTCGCAGTTGATGTGAATCACTCCCAAGCGTGAATTCACAACCCTCGTCCCTAGCGATTTCTAAAAAAACCGTGTGATTTGTTTCATACCTCGCGCTCAATTCTATCGCCACATCATTATCTGCGAGAAGTTTGGCGACCGCTCTGCCATCTTCCTCTCTAAATGATGTGAGATACCCATCCCAATGTCCCAAGATGTCAAATCTCCACTTAGTAAATGCACGTCCCAACGCAGAACGCCAAGTGGTAGAATCCAAAGTAAAATGGAATGAACCAATAATAAGGTCAAATTGGTCGAGACTGTTAGAGATATTGGCATGAGACCCATCTGAAGAAATATCGATTTCGGCACCATCTAATATTCTCAGTGGCTTGAAGACAGTCCTCAGATTCCAAATTATATCTCTTCTCTGTTCGATATGATTGGGACCCGTTCTTCTACTGCCCAAACAGGGCCAAAAGTGGTCTGTAATGGCAATCGTGTTCAATTCAAGTTTAGTTGCCCGTTTGACAATATCCCTTACCGATGCTTGACCATCTGAAAAATCCGAATGATTATGAAGGTCATACTTCTCTGGTCCCATTGCATACGTGCAAATTCCTTGCTTCTTATAACTGGCTCTATGGTGGCGCAGTGAAGATGCCTTTTATGTAGGTCATACTGTGGTTTGTTGGGTTCATATAATGACTTTCTCAGATCAGGAATGGGATGTTTCCCAAATGGTCCATGGTGTTTCTGCGCCAGAAGTAAAGAAGAAGCTGGATAATCTCGTAGAAAAGGCTGAACGTCTATACACTGATGCAGGTGATCAATTACTATCGATGAGCACCTCCGAACTTGCTGATTTTCTCAAAGCAACCGAAAATCTCTTGCTTGAGATGAGGGACTCTTTCACTTACTGTGTTTTGCGACACTCTGCAAACACACAAGATAAAGAGGCGGCACAGCTAAATAGCTGGCGTCAAGATGCCGACAGCAAAATCTCCGCTATCCGAGCGGTTATAGATGTGAAATTAGGTAACTATCTCTTAGATAATCCAGAGATACTTGAATCTGAGGATCTCAAAAATTATCGTCACTATCTTGAGCGTTTTGCTAATCATGCTCCATATATGCTATCTGTGGAAGAAGAGAAGATAATCATAGCCAAAGATGTTAATGGGATATCAACTCTTGATCAACTTCAAGAGGTATGGGTTTCAGCAAAGAGCTTTGAGGTTGAAATAGATGGAAAAGTGGGATCGGTTTCCCTTCCAAGATTAAGTTCTATGAGAATGAATCCTGACAGAAACGTTCGTGAGATGGCCTCTAAGACGCTTTACAAAAGCTACGCAGATGATCATATTCTCCATGACACTGCTTTAAACGGGATTTGTCGTGACCATGTTTCCACCACGAAGATTCGAGGAATGCCTTCAACGATGACAAAGAGCCTACTTGATCAGGACATGGATGAAGAGGTAGTCGAGGCACTCCTCTCAGCAATTGAGGGGACTGCGAATACCTACCAGGATTTTCTGAAACTTAAGGCAAAGTACATGGGTACCGGTACCAAACTCCTCGGTCATGATGTTATTGCTCCATGGGTAACAGAACCTATCTGGTCTTTCGAGTGGTCTGAAGCCCGTGAGATTACAATTGACTCGTTCATGTCTTTTGATGCTGATATGGGAACTAACGTTCAAAGC
>JARGGA010000192.1 GCA_029210805.1 Candidatus Thorarchaeota archaeon | reverse complement strand
TTCGTGGATCAGGTTTTTCTTTCTCCTCAGGAGGTTCCTCATTCACTTCTTCGCCAATCTCCACCGACTCTTCTTCTTTATCTCTCTCTTCGTCAATTATTTCCTCTTCAGGTGATTCGATTTTGTCAATATCTTCAATCAAATCATCGACGCCTGAAAGCCCAAGACCTTGCCTAAGAAGAATTGTTTGTATACTAATCGGATGGATGAGTTCCTTATCTTCCATTTTCAAAAAGATATCAAGCACTTCGGCTGAGGGCTTTTTGATCATTTGTGCTATTGGCTGAATGTAATCTCCTATTAGAAAATCCCTTTCTTCCTTATCTCCTAGAGAAGCTTTGATGTACCCAATGATTTTCTTCTCAAGACCATTCATTTTGACAGTTTCATCAATT
Organism: Candidatus Thorarchaeota archaeon; assembly: GCA_029210805.1. Lineage (GTDB taxonomy): Archaea > Asgardarchaeota > Thorarchaeia > Thorarchaeales > Thorarchaeaceae > MP5-2226. Next base: position 6,018 of record JARGGA010000192.1, on the reverse strand, counting down.
GCATGTGGTACTATCCAATCGTAACCGAATGTGGCCACAAGATTAGATACAATCCATTCAGGGTCAAAGCAATCAACAATTCCGGTCCATTCACTAAGATGGGATTCATACTCGTTCTCGAACATCTCAATAAAGAACTGAAGTCTGTTTCTTAGGGCTGGAGTCATCTCTTTCTCCATGATTAGGATACCTAAGACGTATCTTCCACTGTAGCTGTTCAATCTTAGTCCTTGATAATGAATTTCCTCTAGAGTTCCTTGAACTCCGTCGCCTTTGATTTCTCCATAAACCGAAGTGACCGCAGAGATGAATCCACTAATGAGATCAGCTTGAATTCTTCCCTTCTTGAACGGATGATAGAATACACAGGTTCCTCTATTCACGTATACTGCCATGAAATGCTGAACGGAGTCGAGGTCGTTGAAATCATCAAGCTGTTTGTTGAGTGCATTCCTCGCTGCAAGCCTACCCGGCTTCACTTTTCTTGTGTATCCCGCAACGATTCCTATCACAATGAGGCTTATCATGAGAAGGAATATTCCTGTAGTTGAAAGCACGAAAGCAATAAACAATGAAAAGAAATCAGATGGAGGTTGTGCTGTTACTGCAACGGTAGCAGTGCTTACATGCCATACTTGTCCAGTTCCTTCTATTTCTGCCCAGACTTCTACCAGGGTGGTTCCTTCGGGAATGTCAATTGATGCTGTTGCTAAACCTTCATCGTTTGTTCTCACCGTTGCGACTGCCTCTGTTGGTGTGCCATTTATAGTGAGAATTGCATGAACTATAACAGAAACAGCTCCCGCCGCAACACCATCATTGAGAACCGTGACATGTACACCCAACTGAGTACCAGTGCTCACAACAGGATCAGTATCAATTGTAAGAACATACTGTGTCTTTGCAACAACTGTAATGATAACAGATGTGGCATCGGAAACACAGTCAACAGCATCTGCGTATATAGTCGCAAAGTGGTTTCTTACAGTAAATACCTCATAATCCATCCAGATTTCAACATAATACTGCTCGTTGAGAATGTCATATTCCATCGTGTAATTTTGGTCATTGAGGCCCAACGTGAGGTTTGCCCAGTGTATCCAGTTATTATGATATGTATCATTGAACGAAGCAACAATCAAAATCGTTTCATTCTGATAGACTTGCAGATTAAGAGATGTGATTAACGCGGTGGTAACTTTTCGAACCGTTATATCATAGGAGTCAGAAGTTAGCGCATACCCCAACTCAGATATCTGCAGATCAAGATTGTAAACCCCTTCATGCAGGGCGGATGTATTGAGCAATAGATTGTATGAGCCTCCTGACGCAGCAGTAAGTAAGTACATTCCATCCCACCCAATTGTTAGTGAATCGAGTGCCATAGGCGTATCAGTTCGTGTATCATTGTATGTCAATAGAAGCAGTAGAGTATCATTGACATACATCGTATCCAAACCGACTATGTCTAAGACCGTGGGTATTGGAAGAACTTCGACAATGAAACTCTGTGTCTTCATTGCGAATCCATATGCGGAAGCATTGATCTCAATATCATACTGTCCCAATCCAAGATTAGCTGCTATGTATGTTATTTCCCAATGGTCAACATTCCACTCTAGGGTTTGATTCACGCCATCTAATTCTATAGTTATGTTTGACGGAGTAATTAATGTAGTATTTAGTAAGTGATAAGAAATCGTGATTACTGATGTTTCGTCATAGTATGGATTGTACTCACTGACTGTTACAGCCAGTACCGTCTGTGTCTCGATTACAGTGAGAGTCAAAATTACTGTTGAATTGATGTATCCGTACTTGTACATCGTGAAGTTAACAGTATAGACTCCAAGCTCCATCATGCTATCAAAGAAAGTTGTATAGGTTCCATTGTTGTGGTTAGTGACTATTCTAGAAGTTTCATTGATTTCAATAGTAACCACGGCATCGATCAGGAATGCGGAGGTCGAAGCAGTTAGGTTAACGCTTAATGGGATATCATAAGCATACTCTGCCGATAGCGTATTCCATGAACTTGTGATTACAGGATTATCTACCATAACCGTCAGATTGAACTGATCGACTCCCGTATCATAGCCTGTCCTGTTGGCAACAACTGTGATGTTCCAGACTCCAAGGTCCGCCGATACGCCTGCTAGTGTGTAATGCCACATCTCATCAAAGGCACTATATATTGGGATTAGTATTGTATTATCATTGACTATGATTCTAACAGTTGCATCTGTGATTGGGGCAAACTCATCCGTATAGGTCACTGTGATTTCGATTTGCTCTGCATATGTAATTGTTGTATCGCTGTTAGGTGCCACTACGAATGAAATTGCTGCAAGTGTGATGTTAACGTTCGATGTTACATTGCTCTGTGACTGGTATCCATGTAGGTCTGCCTGTATTATAGCTGTGCACTCGCCTATGCCTAGCTGATCACCTGGTATTGTGACATCCCAATCGGAACCTGTCCACTCGAGTATATATGGCAGGGAGTTTATTGTTACATTCACATTTGCCGAATTTGGAACATCTCCTCCGCCAAAGGTATAATCCACAGTTAGATTCAATGCATACGTATATGGAAGAGTAACGTTACTTGGTTCCCATGTAATAACCCAACTTGTTGGTTCTTCAACGATATTGAGAGTAATACCGCTTGGTTCCCATGGTTCGTAACCTGTATTGCTTATGTTCGCCCACATCTCGAAATATCCTAGTCCCCACAAGTTATCGAATATATACCAGTAGGTTCCATTTCCTCCACCCGACAGGTTCCTTTCAGTTCCATTGATGTAGATGTATGCTTGATTCGCTGCCTGGATAAGGGCAAAGCTTGAATCAGTATAATTGAGTCGAAGAATGATAGTATCAGTCCACGTAATGGTCTCAACCGTCCAGAGTATACCGCCTGAAGTTGGTTCAAGATTCACCGTTAGGCTAGTAGAATTCGTTCTCCCTTGATGTCCTAACTTCCATGCTTCGGTGGTAATTGTGTAGGAGTTATCAACGCCCGGAAATGTTCCATTAAACTCGTACCAGTAGTATCCTAGGTCGCTGTCATAATGGAAGTCCCTTGTAATGGAATTGATTGTAAAGTTCACCTTTGCTCCTGTAATTGGAGAGCCGCTTTCAAATCTATAAAACAATGTCAAGTTTGTCTTTTCCACAAACGTAATTGTATCAGTATTTGACCAATAAATTGCTGAAGAAGTAGGTTCGAGAGTAATCTGGATGGATTCAGTATCGTCAAACTGGAACTCGTGACCCATTTTTGTTGCAGTGATATTCATTGAGTGTGTTCCATACACCGGAAGTGCATCTGTACCATTGAATTGAAGCCAGTATGTTTCACCAACTGGATCGTAATGCATATTCCACACATCACCATTTACCTCGACATTCAATGATGCATAGGGTACAATAGTCCCATTGTGAAAGTTATACTCAACAGTCAGATTGGTTTGCTCAAGGTAGCTTATGTTGTCGAGATGTGGAGCTGACCACGCTACGACAAGTGGATTGGTTTCATAAATCAAATTCACATCAATGAGCAAAGTCTGGTTCTGAATTGCTGTACCACTTGCATTAACTCTCACTTGATAGGCACTGTAGTCATACCCAGTCGTAGCGATAGAAGCAGACCAATTACCTCCTGTTTCATAGCTGAGTGGCGTCCAAGCTCCCCCATCAAAGGAATACTGAACAAGAACTCCTGCATGGGTATCATCAATATACTTAGGCGTATACGTTTCATTGAAGTTAACCCTAATGGTGAATCCGGAAGCATCATTTGCATAGGCATCTATTGTTGTGCTCTCTGCAGTTAGAGTTGTTGGGTAAAACACTACGTATTGCTTTGAGAGGTAACCTGCTTCAGTTCCGTTGGTCCAGAATAGGTCAAGTGTATAGGTACCATTCCTCGAGGTAGTTGCATCGATATCCCAAAGATGCGTTGAACTACCAGCAGAAACTGCTTGGAGGTTTGACCATACAGTATGCGTTGCATTCAGAACAGTGAAATTGGTTGATCCTGTTGTGGCAGGATTACTGGAAAAATCTTCAACCGTAGAATCGATGTCAAGATCTGTCAGAATACTTGCTTTAGTTGGTAAGGGCGCACCACCTGCATTATTAGAGATATCCATGGCAGACAGATAATTCGTCCCATAAAACCGCATAGTCCAAGTCCCATTGGTCATATCATAACACACCACGAGGCCGGTATACGAAGTGAATGTTCCCTCTCCTGTCCCGGATGTTCCATTGTATAAGTCCTCTGCACTCCAATCGGGCATCGTAGTTATGTTCAGAAATTTATCTACTGAGAATGAAGGATATGAGAGTGTAGCTGTAAGATTCCAAATGATATCATTCCCAGAAACCTGAACATCCCAAATGGAACCCATATTCACTGTTTTCTTGTACCACAATGTCAGGTTATGACTGATCAAAATAGACTGGTTCGAATCAAACGCAAGGGCAGTGATATTGTTTGAACTTGTAAAGGAACATGAATTTCCCGTCAGTGAGGATGCATTTCCTCTCAGTATGACATCTTGTGACTGCGTGTACGAGTATGCTTTGTTGGAAGTTTGATTCCATGGTATGTAGGTATAGTTGAGGAGTGCTTCATATGGTTGTATGGGATTCCATGTAGTTCCTTCTCTCTGGTACCATCGCGTAGGGAGCGTGCCTGAAGAGGATTCCGAGTTCCACACTATAATTGGGAAGAAAATGCCGTTCTTATTCAAACTGTTACCATCAATCAAAGTGTAGTATACAGTATTTCCAGTTAGATTTGCGTTTGAAGTAATAGTCGCCCATGTGTCCGTGCTTCCCACATCTGTAAGAGCTTGAGGCTCAGTGACATTCGATGATGCTGAGGAATAATCGGAACGGATCACAAAATAGGCATCCCCGTAGATACCGGACCCATAAATTGGGGTACTATAAAGAACTGAGTAGTTCTGAAGGAGTCCATCATGGGGTTGATCGTAAAAACCCTGGGCAAGTTGAGTTATGTTGGATACTCCACCTAACTCACGGATGTAGAAGTTTTGTGTTTGATCCTGCACTCCAACTACTTCTCGCTCCGTGATTGCAGTTATATGATCAAATACCATGTCCACCCGATACAGGGTCAATCCTGGAATTAGATATCCTGAGAGATCAAGTGTTCCATTGTGATGATCTGTATTTACATAGGAATTCTCTATCGTCAAAGTATTGCCATCAACAACTCTAGACATGAACTGTGTTGAAGTGAATTGACTGCCACTTCCACCAGCAGAAGCAATAAGAAAATCATCTGAAATAGTATCAATCATAGTTTCTTGGTTAACTGTCTGATTCTCCGATGGTGCTGATGGCATCATTGGAACCATCAGTATGAAAGCCAGTATCAAAGCAAATAGTAGACCCTTTCTCATGTCAATTCCTCGAATCAGATGCATCAGTTTCTTCGTCAGTTCTTACTGATGAGAATCAGTGATATCACTAACAGACGAGTCTGGCCCCTATTATCGAAATCGTTGTTATATACGTATCTAACATTATATCGATTCGATTTTTCGAATATTGGCCCAGAGCCTGTGTTAGGGAAATAAGATGACGCTAACAGTACTAGAACAATCCGAAGATTGTAATATCAGGTTTATCTAGGTGTAGTAGGAAGGTCCCGAATCATCCGTAACTGGGGGTTTGATACCAAGTCCACCTGCTACTTCATTCAGCAATGCAATTACCATATCTACTGCTCCATGGACTCGCCTCAGCACCTGCCATAATCTATCACTTGAGAAACCATCGTCATAGATCCTATCTGAAATTACAAAGCCCGGACCCGGAGGCTTAGGTCCAGGCTGACCCGGACGTGGCTGAATGAAACCGAGATTGATACCCTGCTGAAAACTGAATTGAAGCGCCTTCATTTGAAAGTCTTTCATCTTTTCTGCAGTAAGCACCTTCATGTGCTGAGGTGAAATCATAACCTGTGATTCAATTTGG
>JARGGA010000191.1 GCA_029210805.1 Candidatus Thorarchaeota archaeon | reverse complement strand
TTGATGTTTTTGACTTGGTTGGTCCTGGTCTTATCCAGCTTGCAGCGGATGCCGCAAAAAGAATCCCCGATCGTATGAAAGGACATTACATAACCTTCTCCGATCAAATGGACACTTTCAATTGGGATGATGCACTTCAATTGAAGCTCTATGGTCAATTGCGTAAAGCTGCATTCGAGTTCACAAATGCGACAAAAATACGGGGAACTTTTATCGACGTCGGATGTGGTAGCGGTGTGGGCACTGCAGCAATATGGGGGTATTTCTACAAAGCAGGCGCATTCAATTCTGGTAATTCTGTTAAAATGTATGCTCTTGAATATGATCCAAATCTCTTGCAGATTGCAGAAGATGAATTTCCCATGTCTGCAGCAAGATTACTTGGTGTTGATAGAAAGGTCATTGAATCAATGAAAGAACATTATCCTGTATTTGTGCATGGGTCCGCGGAAGATCTTCCTTTCGAGAACGAGTTCTTTGATATGGTCTTTACCTCACAGGTAATTCACTGGTGCGATGCAGAAAAAGCGACAAAGGATATGATGCGCGTACTTAAACCAGGTGGAGTTTTCTTTGGAACAGAAGCCTTCTCACCAATGATTGACTCGTATGTTGAGCTATATATCCTGCTAAATGAAGGAGCATATGGTTCCGTAAAAAAAGAGGATTTCTTGAGATGGACAAAGGAAGCAGGAGCGACTAAAATTGATACTGCTACACCAGCTACTGTCTTTAGAGTCATAAAATAGATATCACCCATCTTTCCTGGTATCCCAGACTGGTCTTGGTCACTCCCCGTTGTTGGTTCTCAACAACAAGGGGAGTTCATTCATTTTCTAATCCAATGCTAGTTGCATCTCTAAACAATATCTATCTGAAACAGAAGTCAAATTTCTAATGCTGGACTCGAATTAAGAAGGAGGACTTCATCAGATGGGTAAATGAGTCTGGAGCGAAAGATGTCAGTTCAGTTACTCCCGCAGGAGTCTTCAAGGTGACGAAGCAATCCTAGTACATTTCCTTCAAGAAGTGAATGAACTTAGTGACGCTTCCGGAGTATTACTACGGCACTTATGATAACAACTAGGACAGTAGCTCCTACTAGTGAGGGCAGTAAATTCGTTATGAATGACACCTCTGGTGGAGGTACAACAAGCATGTAACCTCCACTATATGTCAGAATTCCTGTTTCAGTCCAGTGTCCAAGTGAGTCATTAGCAAAAATCTTGAAATCGAAATTTCCTCCGGTTCCCTCCACTTGAGGTCGATTGAGATTGTAATTCCACCACACTGCATAGGTGTAATTATACTGATAGTAACCTATCGTGTCGTTCCCTTCCACTAGTGACGGTGTTACATTTTCCCATTCTGTTTCGGTGGTTTCTCTAATCATGTAGATTACTGTATCAACACCATGGGTATCATTGATCCACGCCCGAAGGGACCAACCGTCTTCAGTCTGTCCAGTATATGCTCCATCCCAAGCAATTACAACAGATGAACTCGAATTTTCAGGCCCATACCACTCTATAGTCGGTCCTGAGTCTTCAGATTGCATAAATACTGCTTCTACATTGGTAGCTGTGTTCACAAAGAGAATTCCTATCAAGATCATAATGGCAACGGTATGGATTCTTTTCATACAATGCATATCCATAATTTGTACTAGAATCTACTTTTTGTACAATCCCCTGTCACGTGTTCGAATTTCTGAACATCCATCTATTTCATATTCGGAAACATCGGGAATTGGTTATATAGAGAAAAATCCGGCAAGAACTTGCCAACGAAAGATAACATGTATTCTAATGACTAGAACGTCAGAACTTGAGATAACCTCGTTGTAGGGACGGGTTATCGAACTGCAGATTCAGTCAGCTTGCTCAGTGAGAGTAAGGTCAAGCAATTCCTCAAAGATTGCGGAATCATGTCGTTGATGCCTTTTGTTTTGTTGTTTCTACTCTGGAAACATGTTCTCTATCGACGTTAGGAGGATTGAGGATGGAAAGTCAAGTAAAGACAGTTCAAGAAATCAATGAGAAGATTGACGACGGTAGTGTTCGAGTTGTTACGGCCGCAGAGATGACACAGATCGTATCAGAACTGGGTCCTGATGAAGCAGCCCATGAAGTAGATGTTGTTACGACTGGTACTTTTGGTGCGATGTGTTCGTCCGGCATGTGGATGAACCTTGGACATTCGGAACCTCCTATCAAGATGTCCCGCGTTTGGTTGAATGACGTGGAGGCTTATGGTGGGATTGCAGCAGTTGATGCCTATCTTGGTGCAACACAACTCTCTGAAACCCAAGGAATGGAGTACGGTGGTGGACATGTAATTGAGGATTTGATTCGTAGAAAGTCCATACACCTACGAGCAGAGGCATACGGGACTGATTGCTATCCTCGAAAGGAACTCTCAACAGAAATCTGTGTGGATGATATGAATCAAGCCATTCTTTCGAATCCCCGTAATTGCTACGAACGATATGCGGTCGCAGTTAATCCGTCTAACAAGACCCTATACACCTACATGGGCAAGCTCCAACCAAACCTAGGAAATGCAACATTTTCTGGTGCTGGTGAGATTGCTCCAATAATCAATGACCCTTCATATCGAACGATTGGAATTGGATCTCGAATATTCCTTGGCGGAACCGATGGATATGTCATTGGAAACGGGACACAGCACAATCCCGGTGCCGGGTATGGAACCCTCTCGGTTCAAGGGAATCTGAAAGAGATGTCCTCTGATTTCATACGTGGTGCTACCATGACCAAATATGGTTGTACCCTATTTGTTGGTGTTGGAGTACCAATCCCTGTGTTAAACAGCGATATCGCAAAGAGCACCAGTGTGTCGGATGAAGACATCGTAACCAGTGTTCTTGACTATAGTGTGCCTTCTCGAAGCCGTCCGTCCTTGAGAGATGTGACTTACGCCGAACTAAAGACAGGATCAATTGAGGTTAATGGTCATGAGATACCTACCGCTCCTATCTCGAGTTTTAGAGTTGCTGAGTGTATTGCAAACCTATTGAAGAAGCAAATCTCTACAGGTGAATTCCAACTCACTAAACCCGTAAAGACACTGTCATCAACAGTCGCATGCAATTCAATGAATCAGAGAGAGTATCAAACCAATTCACTGAAACAGACCCGTGTCACTGTTCCAGACTCTCAACTGGTATACCGGGATCAAGCAAGATGTATCAATTGTGCACTTTGTGTTTCATATTGTCCTTCCAAAGTTTTCACTCGCGATGAGAATTGGAATGTTTCCGATAATCCAGACCTATGTGTTGGCTGTGGCGAATGTAGTGACATATGTCCGCAAAGAGCAATTGCGGTGAGGAGCTGAGGTGGTGCCATTTGAAAAGACATTCAATACAAAATGACGAAACAATAGCAACTGTGATTGTTGCTGACGAGTTTGTCCCTCTTGCATCGCAGGCAGTATTTGAAGCACGAGAGCAACTCATTGGCTATATTATAGAAAACCCCGAGTTTGAAGGTAGCCTGAATCCTCTTTATGTTTCCAAAGGAGCACCTCCCTTGGTTCAAAAAATGGCGGAAGCTGGACAGGCTGTAGGAGTAGGCCCCATGGCTGCAGTAGCTGGCGCCATTGCGGAATATGTTGTTGCTAAGCTTTTAGCAGCAGGTGCTCAGCATGTTGTTTTCGATAATGGTGGGGATGTTGCCATGTATCTTCAAGCACCAATTATCGCAGGGATATATGCAGGTCCAAATGGAGTGGATGGAATTGGTTTGAAGATTACACGAACTAACGAGATTCTGGGCCTCTGTACTTCTTCCGGCACTGTAGGACATTCATTGAGCTTTGGATGTTCTGATGCGGCACTAACATTCTCCCGGAACGTTGCACTGGCTGATGCTGCTGCAACAGCTCTAGGAAATTCAGTAACTGCTCGAGATTCTGATTTGATTGCATCTGCGATGAGGAATGTAATGGTTCAGGATATTGAAGGGGCAATGGTCATCATTGGAGATGCCATTGGGACATGTGGTAGATTACCCGACATTGTGTGTGCGCAGGTGGACTACAATCTGATATCAAAGGGCTTGGAGGTTTGATGACTTGAAGAAATTAAAAGCATGTATTCTTGGATCAACAGGAAACGTTGGACAGCACTTTGTTAAACTCCTATCCAATCATCCATTCTTCGAAATAGAGGGACTTGCAGCCTCAGAGAAATCCGCTGGGACAATCTACGAAAATGTGGTGGACTGGACAGTTTCTACACATATTCCAGAGAATGTGCGTGACATCACTGTCTGTTCAACTGATAGCAAAAGTCTGGAGAAACTAGGTGTTGACCTGTTCTTCAGTGCATTGCCCGGTGACATTTCCCGTGAAAAGGAATCGGAAATCGCAAGAATGGGCTATCCTGTTTTCACCAATGCGAGCGGCAACCGAATGACCCCTCATGTGCCAATTCTTATCCCTGAGATAAATTCGGACCATATTGAGCTCATTAATCACCAGAAGTACAACGGTGGTTATATTGTTGCTAACTCAAACTGTTCAACATCAGGTCTGGTCTTCGGCTTGAAACCCCTACAATCCTTTGGAATTAGAGAAGTATTCGTAACGACCTACCAAGCAGTATCTGGTGCTGGTCGGAAGGGAGTTGCCTCAATGGATATTCTAGGAAACATCATTCCGTTCATCAAAAATGAAGAGGCGAAACTTGAATCCGAAACGCAAATCATACTTGGACACCTAAAGGATCGAGAAGTAGAACGTGCGAAATTCCCCATAAACGCTAGTTGTGCAAGAGTCCCCGTGATGGATGGACATCTTGAGAGCGTAGCAGTAAAACTCGAAGATGACATATCATGCGATGTAGTGATAGATGAGTTTGCAGGCTTTTCAGGACCTCCTCAGGAATTATCTCTACCAACTGCACCTGCCGCGCCTATCATAATCCAACAGGAGGATAATCGTCCCCAACCTCAAAGAGACCTGTCTGATAATGGGATGTCTGTTTCAATTGGTCGCGTTAGAAAGAAGGGCGATTGGCTGAACTTCTTCCTACTGGTACACAACACAATACGAGGTGCAGCCGGAGCATCAATCCTGAATGCCGAATATTCTTACGTTAAAGGTCTCCTTGGACAAAAAACGGAGGTGGCTACATGAAAATAATGAAATTCGGTGGCGGTTGTCTGAGGGATGATGAGAGTTTCCTAAGGGTGGCTGAGCTCATCAAGAATGAGCGTCCAGGTAAGATAGCTATTGTTGTTTCTGCTATCTATGGAATTACAGACAAACTTGAGTCAGCAATAAAAATCGCTCTTCATTCAGAGGATTTGATCTTAGAATTAACCAATGAGATTCGCCAAGCACATTACTCCATAACGGAGAATCTTGTAAATAATCCTCAGTTGCAAGACATGACATTGAAATCGCTAGAGGAGCGTCTCAAAAAACTGGACAGACTTCTTTACGGGGTCACATATACTAGTGAGGTCACTGAAACAGTTAGAGTTCTAATTCTAAGTCAAGGGGAACGGCTTGCTGCAATTGTTCTGGCTGCTGTTCTACAAGACCGCGGGATTCAGTCCATTCCACTTGAATCTGATGCCATTGGAGTGCAAACCGATGATGTTTGTGACAATGCAACAGCAGATTTGCCTGCTTCTCGTAGAAATTTAGACCGCAAGGTAAACCCAGTACTTCAGCAAGGTATCATTCCAGTGATCACCGGCTACTTTGGATGTACCCCTGATGGGAGAACCTCATCGTTTGGAAGGAATGGTTCTGATTACAGTGCTGCAGTAATTGCCTATGGTCTAAAAGCTAGGAGTATCCACATCTGGAAAGACGTTGATGGCTTCATGACAGCCGATCCCAAAATTATCCCTTCGTCTACAAGAATAAAATCGCTTTCGTACCATGAAGCTGCTGAACTTTCCTATTTTGGTGCTAGGGTCCTTCATCCGCGGACAGTTGAACCGCTAGCAGGTACTGGCATCAAGGTCTACATTCACAACTTCAACTCTCCAAACAATGCAACTACTGTGATTCAGGCAGAAGGCGAGACAAAACAGACTATTATCAAGAGTGTGACCTATAATGATTCACTAGCAGTTCTGAAAATTCTCGGAGCTGGGGTTGGCTTCAAACCAGGTATCATCGGCGAGATTGGAAACAGAATGTGTGATGCAAACATCAACATTCATTCTATTATAACCTCTCAGACCTGCATCAATCTCTTGCTGAACATAAATGATGCTGGAAGTAGTGTTGATGCACTTAGATCTCTGGTAGGTGGTGTAATAGAATCAATCGAACTGCTAACAGACGTTGCATTGATAGCTGTTGTAGGTGAAGGTCTCTTGAAAACGGAAGGTCTTGCAGCAGCTGTGTTCACCGCTGTAGCTCAACAGGGAATCAATATAGAAATGACTGCTGCAGGTGCTTCA
>JARGGA010000190.1 GCA_029210805.1 Candidatus Thorarchaeota archaeon | reverse complement strand
CTGCAATTTCAAAAACAAATGAAACATTCTTCATAACTCCTCTCATTGATTTCTGAGGCATGAACGAGATATCAATCATTTTCGAATTTGCCAAGAAGATTCCCGCAAAGACACAAGCTAAAGCTCCTGGATGCACTCCAGTCAATATTGTTGCAACCCCTTCACCTAGACCATATGCTAGAATTGGAGTCGTTGCAGTAAGAATAGAAATATTGGTATCCTCTCCAGTTTTTAGAATAAGACGCCCAATCCCATATGCAACTGCATATCCAATCACTACTCCAAGGCCCATACTAAGGATGAATTCCAAGAGTACTAAATACCACGGTTGTCGAAGAACTGGGATTATCAACGGTTCAAAAACTGTCGTCACTAGAATAACGGCTGTAGCATCATTAAATACTGCTTCTCCCTCAAGAAGAGTAAATAATTTCCTCTTTACCTTAACACCTCCACTCTCAAGAACAGAGAACAGTGCAGCAGGATCGGTTGGTGAAACAATGGCACCTATGAGTAAAGCCAGTCCAATAACAGGTACCAAGTATGTGATAGTTATTCCTGCTATTAGCGATGTAAGGAGAACTGCCAAGGTGGCTAGGAGCACTATTGTGGTCCTCGCTCTGTTGGTTTCTTTCAGATTCATTGTTAATCCTGCATAGAAAAGAACAGCAGCAAGTGTGAGCTGTGCCAGAAAATCAAGACCAAAGTCTGCAGGTAGGAAAGTGGCTTCAGGACCGAGTGCAACTCCAAGAATTATACCTGCAATTATTAGTGGTATTGGATAGGGAAACTTGTATTCTTGCGCCACCTTAGCTAGAGCTGCTCCGCCAATAAGTATCGCCGCTACTAGGTATAATTCTGCAGCCACTGGTAAGCACCTCAGATATCTACGATTATTTCTGCGGCATCTTTTATGAAATCAGATATGTGTTCTATCTGACTCACAATCTTACGCATAATATAACAGGTATAGTTTGTTTCTCCTTCAACGCTAATTGCTGAGATCTGACGACAAATTACAATATTATCCTCATCTATTTCTCTTTCTAATCGTAGAATTGCATTAAATGAATCCATGGATAGTTCTTTTTCCCGGATTCTTTGTTGTGTCAGAGTCTTTAGTATTGTCAATTCCTTATGTGCTTTAGTAGAGAGAGCATTCATCGAATCTAGGAATATTTCCCCAAATGACTCTCCTTGCATCATATCAATCATTACAACAACCTGAACGAAAGCGTGCTGTATTTGAATCAAATAACTCAGAACCGCTAATACTCCAATACCAATGTCTTCTTTTGGTAGAAGTTTCGCAACGTCATATTTTCCCAAGAGATTCTTCATCATTTTCATTATGCTCTTGCGCTGCTCGTCCCAATTTTCTTCCGGGCTCTCACAATGATCACAGAGTTTTTTTCCCACATGTTCACTGATTGCCTCTTGCAATTCAATAAGGTCCGTTATTTTTCCCAGGATTTGTTCTCTTGAGATTTTTTCATCACTCATTTGAATCTTCTCCTGTTTTTTGTGGTTTTCTCCATGTAAGATCAAGAACAAGATGGATGAAATGCTTCCGAATTGCAACTTCGATCTCAGTTTCAACAGGCTCGCCAATTGGAAGGTTGATTGTCCCCTCTTTCAAGCTAGGCATAGGGAGTTCGAGAGTTTCACTCTCGCGTAGTTGCCGAGCAATATCTTCAAGAAGAGAAGCCAAACTACTCAGTGTTTTCTCTTCTTCAAATTCATAATCTTCGATTTGCATTATCCTCACCGTGGAATGATGCTCTTGAAGTTCAAAGATTCCTTCCTTTTTAGCGTAACTCTTGGCACTATTTTCTGCAAGTTGTTCCGATTTTATCGTTTTCGAATTACAATCCCTGAAAAAATTACAAGTCCTACTCCTGTGGCCATAATTATAACAACCAGAACATAGTCCTGTTTTATCACGTTTACTTGCTGTGTCCAGTCGAATCTAATAACTGAATTTTCTAGAGTGAATTCCTCCAAGGTCCAAGTTGCTATGACACCAGTCCCCACAACCTCAGTTGTGAGCCCTTCCTGTGGTGAAAATCCATATGATGCCATATTGGTTGTGTCTATCACGCTTAATCGAATTTCCTCCCTTGTAGGACCAGCTGCTGAATCGAATTTCCACACACTCCCAATCTGAGAGCAGCCTGCGATACTGAGTACATAGGTTTTCTTCAAAGAATCATTTAATCAATGTCTAGAATTGTCATGGTTTCTTATAGCTGCCAATTACCCTTCACACCTTCAAGAAAATCGACCATCATGCTTAATTGGATTCCAATTCTTGACTCGCGAAGCCACCACATTGTGAGTTAATATCCAATGTCAAAAGACAACGAAGAAATGGTCGTGACTCCCTGGGAAACCAGAGGAAAGATCGACTATGATAGACTCATTCAGGAGTTTGGCACGAGTCGTATTGATGAGAAACTTCTGAAGAGAATCTACAAGATCACTGGTGAGAAGCATATCATGCTAGAGCGCGAGCTCTTCTTTTCACACAGAGATATTGATTGGGTTCTCGATGAGTATGAGAAAGGAAATAAGTTTGTCATTTACACCGGACGAGGCCCGAGTGGCGGCGTCCACATCGGCCACATGGTTCCTTGGATATTCACAAAATGGTGGCAGGATAAATTTGATGGCACGCGCCTTTACTTCCAACTGACGAATGATGAGAAATTCTGGTTTGAACCGGACCTGAGCATTGAGAAGGTTAGAGAACTTACTTATGAAAATGCACTTGATGTGATAGCAACTGGATTTGAACCCGAGAATACCTATATTATCCAAGATATAGAACACATTGACTTAATGTACGAGATTGCAATTCAGGTCGCAAAGAAAATCACATTTTCGACGGCGCGTTCTGTATTCGGATTTGAGAACAGCATGAACATTGGTGGTATCTTTTACCCTGCAATTCAAGCAGTTCCCGCCTTTCTTCACTCCTGGATTTATGGGAAGAAAACTCCCTGTATCATTCCCTGTGCTATTGATCAAGACCCTCACTGGAGAACGACGCGAGACGTAGCTGAAAAGTTGGGTTATTACAAACCTGCATCAATTCAGAATAAATTCTTGCCCGGCCTTCAGGATGCAAGTGGCAAGATGTCTTCTTCACAGGAGATGTCTGCAGTCTACACAACAGACACACCCAAGAAAGCAAAGAAGAAAGTCATGGCCGCTTTTACTGGCGGACGCGATACTGCGGACGAGCAACGCAAGCTTGGTGCCAATCCGGATATCTGTTCAGTCTTCAAGTACTACACATTTCTCTTCATGCCTGATGACAAAGAACTGGATAATCTTGAGAAACAGTGTAGAAGTGGCGAAATTCTATGTGGGGAGTGTAAGCAGATACTAGCTCCGCGAATGTTGGAGTTTCTTGAGAAACATCAAGCCGCAAGGGAAGAAGCTAAAGAGCGTATCCACGAGTACTCGGCAGCAAGACTACGTGATGATATCAGAAGATGAGCGCAAAGCTCATCCTCCTTTTTCTTTATTCATGATGATTGATATGAAATTGATTGCGTTTCCGTAGGATTCAAATCATAAGGATTCTATGCTGAAATGGGCACAGGATGGAATCATCTGATGAATGACGTACGTGGTAGTGTTGAGGACTTCCTCTCGAAATGGGAAGAAGCTGATGAGATCGAACGTCACGAGATAGTTGATCAGATAGGACGCCGTCTGACTGTTGAATACTACCACCTCTTTGCTGATATTCTTGCGGATTCAATTAAAACCGGCACTCTTGATGTAACAGGGTGGACTCGTGAAGCTGTGAAGGCCGCCCTGGTGGTCTGCTCGGAGAAGAACCTCTCAGTGACCTTCAAGAATGGCAACAGAACAGTCGCTCCTGTTTCATACCCCCGCGAGGGTCTAATGCTTGAGATGTTCGTGAATGCAATAATGACTGGCGTGTGGAGCTAGAGGGATTCTAGATTCCCAAAACAAAATGAAGTATTCTGCCAAAGCCACTGCACCAATTTTCGACATTTTTTCGGCATTCGTCTCTCATAATCCCTTTATCTACTAGAATGAGCAATATGAGGCACTATTTTCCATATTATGACAATTATTTGTCTAATAGTCCATTTCAGGGCTTTACAAAATGAGTTGAATTGAATGGCAACAGGTAACAATCGATTGAACGTAGTTATTGCTTGAGTGAGCCTGATGTCAAGTAGCAAAAACTTCGAACAAGGATTGGCGCGTCAATTTGAGAGTTCAGAAAATAAGCAAGAAATTGACGTGACAGTTTACTTGCAGATGATGTTTGAAAATAGTGACCGCCATATATCCCGCGCAACGTTACGGGATGGAAAGTCTTTGGTCATCGTTGCAGGATTACGTAGTGAGATTCTATCTCCATTTCCACGGTACAAGGATGTACCCACTGGCACCTTCAATCAGTGTGATATCCTAGGACTTGTTCCTGCAATTGCTCTAATTGTTGAGCAGCGTGACAAAACTCTGGCTGCTTCTGCAGTTGAGAGAGATAATGCTTCACGAGTGATATTGGCTTTCGAAGGAGCATCCATTGATATTCTTGGGCGAAATGTCGGGAGATTCATGGACCGCTGGGATAGCTGGACCCGAGTTCTTGTCAATATACTCGAAAGAGATCTACCCCTTCAGATGGACTGGAGGGAATTCCTTGCAGGTGAATCGGGTTTTGTAACAATGGACTGGTACAAACCCCTTGAATATGGTATGCGAACAAAAGCTCTTGACACCGCCACTCTTGCTTCAAAGGCGCTTTTGCAATCTGTTCTAAATCGAAGTCAATTTGAGAATTACTGGATTCAGGAACTTGTTACCTGGCTCGATGGCTTACAGCCGCAGATGTATGTCGAAGGAACATTTGGAATGATGGAGGAGGTATCATCATGAGTATAATGGATATGACAGGTAGAGTTTTCCCAGTGACCCTGGATATAATGGATTCCGCCTGGATTGCAGGGGCATTGGCTGCTTTGGAGATTCCCCTACCTAGAGAACCCGAAGAGATATGGGCGCCATTTATAGAAGATATTTTCAATCTCTCAGAATTAGTTTGCGATGTTGAATCAGTTAGACCTGGCCAATCTCCTGTAACAGGTTCTGTTTTAGATTCACTCGGTGGATACATCAGTTTAGCAGGTCGCGTAACCAATCAAGGAATTCACTTTCCAGTTGACTCTGATTCAGTTCTTCCTGTTAATGATAATCTTCCAGGGATCAAGACCCAGTTTCTTGGGGGAATCATGGTCATCCCTCCATCCCAGATTTGCAAACTGCTGAGTCTAGTGCCATTGAGAGGTCCGATTGAAGAACAGGCAATGGAGGTGGCCGCATGACTGATTTAGAATCCGTCGCTGGTGTAGGTCCAGCAGCTGCAAAGAAACTTCGCGAAGTTTTCGTGACAACAGCTGAATTGCTGGCTGTGCAGAACCCTGCTGAACTGCAGGATAAAACAAAACTTGGTGAGGGTACAATTGCCAAGATTATTCGCAATGCAAGAATGCAATGTGGGAAGTTTGGTTTCAAATCTGGACTTGATGTTGAACATGAGATGGAAACAATGGCTCGTTTGACCAGTGGTTTGCCATCTCTGGACGAAGCATTACTTGGTGGGATCGAAGCAGGATCCATAATCGAATTCTATGGCCCTGCCAGAGGCGGTAAGACACAGTGGTGTGCGCTTATGGCTGTTCGAGCGCAATTACCAGTTGAAGAAGGTGGATTAGGTGGCCGTGTGCTTTGGTTGGATAGTGAGTCATCCTTCAAACCTTGGGTAATTCGAGCAAACGCGCTTCGATTTGGAATGGATCCAGATATTACACTAGGCAACATTGGTCGTGCTGAGATATTCCTCTCCGGTCAAATTAATGAAATCTTTGAAACTATACCACAGATGTGCGCAGAACAGAATTACAAGTTTGTAGTTCTCGATTCATTCACGGGATTATTCCGAGCTGAATACACTGGTTTGGATAAACTCAAGCTTAGACAACAACATATGAACAGCGTCCTCAATCAGATGCGCCGCACTGCTGCCGCAACAGAAGCCACATTCGCATATACAAATCAAGCGATGGCCAACATTTCACTTTACGGCGGTAACCCCAATGCTCCCGTCGGGGGGCATATTTTGTCCCACGCCTCAGATTACCGATTTTATGTGAAGCGTCGAATGAAAGACGAGCGAATGATATCTCTGCAGGATAACGCGGGGGTTCCTGAGTTTGAAATCAAGGTCAATGTAGGATGGGGCGGTTTCTATGAAAACTCCAAGGACAAGAAAGACTCTGAATCTGGAATTCTTGAAAGTTTGAAGAAATCTGGCAAAGCCGGCTTTGGCGAAGCACTCGCAGAAGTTGATGGCGAATCACCCGATGACGAATCCCTAGAAGAGGTGGAGGTAGAGGCTAC
>JARGGA010000189.1 GCA_029210805.1 Candidatus Thorarchaeota archaeon | reverse complement strand
CGTTTGCGATTTGAATGAGCATGATCCTAATGCACCAACACTTCCACCTCCAACACAGGATCCCCCTCCAGGAGTGGAGCCAACAAACAATGGTCCTGATGGTACAACTTCAGGAACTACACTTCAACCAGCTACTACACTTTTTATAGAGAATGCTCTTGCTCTTGTAGCTCAGTGTATCATTGTGTGGTGGACTGGCTATTGGCCAAAGCTTCATTTCGAGGCAAAGAATCCTACGAACCAGGCGGTTCTTCTTCATATGTCTGTTGACATACTTGGAGTCACTGAAGTGTATTCATCTAACTCAGCAGGTTCTAACGAAGGAGACTTCTGGAATGCGGTGCTGAGTGCCGCGTTTAAATGTTCGATGGGATTATGGGCATTCGCGCTATTGGTAGCATGCATTGTCGCAGAAAATGCGGTGCTTGGAGCTATATCCGCAGTCGTGTTGACAGTAATTGCTTCTCTTGCCTATGCGTGGATTGGGGCAAATCTCTTGGTGGAGAATGGCATTTCATCTGCAGGTGGAATGGCAGTGTACTTCTGGATTCTTGGAGTTTCATATCTAGCTATGGCTGCAGGTCTCAAAGGTGTAGGAAATATAACATCCTCTGTGTTATCCAGAATATTGGGATACCTTCTCGGGATAACCGAGGAGGCAATGAAGGCCGCTCTTAAATTCACTAGGGCAACCAAAATCATCTTTATAATGATGGGATTGGTCTTTATAGGAGTCTTCTTCCCCTATTTCCTGAACTACGGGAGTTGAAAATAAATGCAGAGCTTCACTATTGATACTTTCTTCTTGCATTTGATGATAGTTGTAATCGGAACAATTCTGACCTTCATAGGGTCTGAGGTGATAGACGAAACAACTGAATCAATAGAGGAAAACAAAGCCAGTACCTTTGCACAAAAGATGGAATATCTTTACCGCGAGAAAAGGACTGTATGGTATTTACTTGGATTCGGATTTATTACAATTGGATGGACTCTACTTGTAATAGGAGCCTATGGATTTTGTCAGCTCCTATTATTGAAGTATCCAAATTTGGTTCTTGAATCTACAATCCCATGGATTTATTCAATCCTTGTCGGGATATTGATTCTGTGGGGAAAAGTTAAGCTCCTATCAAGAATTTCAACTACAGCATAAGAGTAATCAAAATCGAATGTATGATGAGCTGGTAGGCTCTTCATACATTTTTCTTTTTTTCTTCGCTATTCACGTTGTTAGATTATCTACTTTGCTGACAGATATTCCGTTATCATCGCCGCAATTTGTCCATCTGTATAATGCTGTGAAGAAACCGCCCCACTTGGACACGTCGATGTACATGTGCCACATCCCTTGCAGATAGCCGGGTTCACCTCTGATACACCTCGTTCATTCAGCTTGATTGCATTGTATGGGCAGACTGAGATGCAGACCTGACACCCTGCACACTTTTCTTCATCAACGACACTGTAGTAGGGCTCAACACTGATCTTTCCCTTACCCATAAGTGCCATTGCTCCAGCTGCAGCAGCCTTTGCCTGAGCAACGGTATCTGGAATATCTTTTGGACCTTGTGCCATACCTGCAACAAAAACTCCATCATTAAACGAGTCAACCGGTCTGAGTTTTGGATGAGCTTCAAGAAAGAATCCATCTGGGGAGATGCTTGGGTCGGTAGTACAAAGGCCTGGTTCAATCTCTACTTCTACCCACAGTATGGCGGGGTGTACAGTCAGGAGTCTGGTTACATCTACAGCTCGTTCACAAAGACCGGAAAACTATCCTGGGGTCCATTCCAAGGTGGTGATGGAGCGATCTATGGACAGATCGATGGGTCTGGCTCGTCATATCCTATTGGCAAGGTTGATAACGCATCCAGAGTGATTAAATACATAGGGATACTGGGTTATCGCTATAATAGCTATAATCTCGTTGATATGCGAATTCATGATATCAATGTCGTCTGTGATTTGAATGAGCAAGATCCTAATGCACCAACACTGCCCCCCCCAATACATGATCCGCCTGCTGGAGAAAGTCAACCTGTAATCGAATCTGATGGGACGAGTGATGGCAATATCGAGGCTAAATCTGCAGATACTCCTGAAGGATTTGAGAATGACTTAGAACAAGCAGCGAATTCGGTTAGAACATATTGGACTGGACCTTGGCCTGAATGTCATATCGAAGTAGATAATGCACCTACTTCAGATGTTAAAGTGACAGTAAAAACAAAAATCGATTTGATTGGAAATCTTGCATATGAAGATACCAATTTTGAGCTTGCAAATTTGGATGACATGACTCAGGTCGATGTTGGTGATTTCAAGGCTCTAACTGAAGAAGTCGAATCAAATGACTACTTCTCATGGCTTGTCTTCATCTTTGGAACTACTCTCTCAGGAATGATCTGGCTTGCTGAATTGCTGGCTGGGGGGCTTGGAGCGGTCACTACTCAATATCTTGTTTTGTATTGTATAGTGATAATTGCTCTTCATGCAGTCTTTCTATATACTGTGATTAATTTCCTAAGAAGTCTGTATCTGTCTGAGATTGAAGTTCAACAGTTGTTCGTTGCGATTGTGTTTAACTCAATACTAGTTTCTGCAGCAGCTCTTTATACACTCCATGGAATGAAAGAAGGAATTCTAGGAGCACTTGGTTACTTCTCATCCCGATACAAAGCATCCAAACCTGGCCAGCCAGGAGCTATAGGGCGAGGAAATGTTGTTGTGTTTCTAATGAACCTCATTCTAATAGCTATGACAATAGTAGCTTTTGTTGGCCTCACACAAGGGACGTGGTAGATTGGGCAAAAATCAAAAACAGATACAGTCTGTTATATTCGAACCAATTCGCTACATTTCCTTCCAAACGGAGGACAATAAATGGATCTTATAATTTTGTATACAGTAAGCATCATTCCCTGTATAATCGGTATTATGTATGCGGTCATGTCCAATGGCAAAATCGGAAGATACACAAGAGGTGAACTCGAATATGTATCTGGTTTAGGAGCTTGGTATGCAAACAATATCAATAGCTTTCGAAGAATTGGGGTGTTTTTCTTAGTGTTATTCACTTCTCCCCATATTCTTAGTCTTCTACTTGCATACCTGTTCTTTCCTGAACTGGTGACTATTACTCTTGGTGTGGTTTATCCTGGGATACTTTTCAGCACTCTTGGAGCGTTTGCGATTACCTACAATCAAAAACAGTTGTCAAAGTGAATGACTTGCACTGATAGGGGAAGGTAGACGACATGCGAATTCATGACATCAATGTAGTCTGTGATTTGAATGAGCAAGATCCTAATGCACCAACACTGCCCCCCCCAACACAGGATCCACCTGCTGGTGAAGACCCAATATCAACAGACAATGATGGAACTGCCATGCAAGATCCTGACCCTGATCCCTATGTTGATACAATAGCTGATAATGCCGCATCATCGACAACTTCTTGGTGGACCGGCTGGTGGCCTGTTCTTCATGTGAGATCCACTCAGGTGTTGGCTACTGGATCCTATTCAGTTGAAATATCATTGGATATACTAGGTGCATTCACTTTAGTAAGCTTTGACATCTATGTTCCTCAACTTGATATCCTAAATGATGATGGAGTTGCAATGGCTGCTCAATCAGCGAATACTGATTTCTGGTCAGAAGCTTTTCCTCAAATCAAGCTGTCTAAGTACATAGCAGAAATAAGCTTGCTTGCATTAGAAGTACTCGTTGTTATGGCTACACCGGCTGATCCTATTATTTATGGATTTATGATTGGTCTTCTAGGCGCATGGGCTTTTTCAACGTTGGTCTATCTGTATGCTATTAGTGAAGCAGTAAGGATGGGTCTGATGTCTGCAGGTGCCGCATTTAATGAATGCCTTGAAATGCTTATATTCACGGTAGGAGCATCTCTAGTTGATGGGTATTTCGCTGCCAAGAGATTCTATGACGTAATTTGGTCAAAGATTGCAGTTGGAACACGTAAATTAGTCATTTGGGGACTTGTCTTCAATGTTTTTAATCTCGTTGTGAAAATTGCTTTTATTGGACTCTTTTTAAGCATGATGACTCATTATCTGTATAACCATCTCGATCCTTATACCCAAAATCCCGCATATACATGAGGTAATTCTATGTCGATATTGATTTCAATTCTGGTATCAAGCGTGCTGGCTGTATTTTCAGTCAGCTGCCTTTATTCAAGCGCTAATGAAAAGGGATTAATGGCCTTGCAGCGGATTGGGAGAGTACTCTCCAAGAGAACGTGGAGCCTCATAGTACTAGCTGAGGTAAACGTTGCCGCATTATCATGGTTCCTCTATTCATTTTTAGAATTGATGCCCTTCGATACACCCGTCTGTGCATTGATTGGAACTACTCTAAACATTTTCATCTTCTTGTCCATTCTATCAGTGCTTGTTGTTCTAGTAGAACGAGGACATATCAGTGCTCCATATCGCACGATTCGATCAGAAGCTGATTTGTTCGAAATCGAATTGGAAAATGCTGAAAATGAGTTGGAAACACTTGAAGATATCATTTCGAGAATCGAAACTAATCCAAGAATCTCGAAAAAATACGCTAAGGAATTTCTAGTGAAAGTAAGCACAAGAAATGACGAAGTGGGTAAGAAATCTAGTGAATATCTTGCATCTGACAATTGGAACTAGCCAAATTAAGCGAACAAAGTATCTATGAGATAATCCGGTTATTCCTGATTATCTCCTCTTTTTTTAGATATTTCTCGTATCTGCTCAAGTTTTGCTGTTGCCATTCTTCACTCAGTACTTGAGACCAGCAGGAGCCGCCACCGAGTGAAGATCCGGTTCCTGTTGTGTATGATGGTACGAAAGATGGAACCAATACAATTGATAAAAGTGATGGAACTTCTTCAGATTATGTTCCTTTAGTTGATGGAAAAGGACCTGAATCGATGTGGTTGAATGCGATTGCAGCTGTTGTACCATATTGGATATTAAAGTGGGGATATTGGCCTGTTCTCGTACTACCTTTTGAGTATACAATTGGCTCCTTATCCTTTATCGTTCATATTGGTGTCGACTTGCTGACGGAGAAGTCGGTAGAAGCGCTATCACTTCCAACTAACGATCCAGATGAATATGCGAGTTCTAGCTCCTATATTGACGAGAATGTTGATATGTTGATTATGGGTGCTCTAATAGCTGGTATAGTAGCATTATATCCATTATGTGTAGCATCAGAAGCACTTGCGAGGTCAATTGTTGGTTCATGGACTCCTGCTCAGATTGCGATTGTAGTAGCTACAGTTCTATTAGCATTTTCAGTGGTATTCTTCTCCACTCTATACATTGAATCATCTTTGAATGCAGGTAGAATGGACCATGGAAATGCAGCTTTTAGATATCAATGCTTGCTAATAGCAATTCTTTTCACAGTAGTAGGATTCAATGAAATACCATTTGTCCACTCGAGAGTAACTTCGTATCTTAACGATATGGCTAAAGAAGCAGCGGGGAAATCCAAATGGATAGCAATAAAAAGTGGAACAAAGAGTAAGGTTATTATATTGATGCTCGTTGTTTATATCTATATTGCCGCATATTTTGCAGCCCTTTATGGATATCATTTGGTTCGTCACTACCAGACGGAGGTATGAAAAAAACATTGCAAACAATCCCAGCCAATATCATTGACTATCTATTAAGGATGTTACTACCACAGGTTTTTCTCTTTTGCTTTGTACTGATTTTTTGGTGGCATCTTAAAACAACATACAATTACTTATCTCAAATGACGAATGCTGAACGGGTAGTAACTGCAGAAGATACTAGCAGAATCAGAATGAAGACAATCATCTTTCGGAGTGAGCTAGTAGTTTCATGGACTATTGCTGGTGTGGCTACTGGTTGGACTGCAACAGGTGTATATCTACCACCGGTAGTAGTCTTTCTGGTGTTAGGGATAGTACTTGCATGCATTGTACCCCTTTCCCATACGTCCAGAGTTGATAGTAATACACTCAATCGCACAGGAAGTGTAGGATAGATGAGGTTTCTTTCAATGGGCGCTCTGTAGAAAAAGTCTATGGGACCGGGGTTGAAAGAATCGCAATTGTTACCAATTCACAAACATAGTGCTTGCATTTGGACAATCTGGACAAGGAAGCAATTTTTCTGATACTCTGATGTGAATTATTCTACAGAGCCTTCAATGGGAGATGAGCTTGGTTTCTCTCCCTTCTTTTCTATGAGTGCAATTCTAGATATTGAGTTAATCAAGTCACTGGATTCGTACTCTGTCTTTTTCTCTGCATCACCTCTTGGATCGCTACAAATGCTTCTTCTGTTCCATACCTGTTCTCCAACTTCTTCAGTTGCCTCAGGTTCGTTCTCATCCTTCGTCGTTTCCGCTCTGCTAGATTCTCCCTGGTTGCCATCTCGAAGGTCTGCTGCTCTTTCAGCATCTTCCACATGACCACTATCAA
>JARGGA010000188.1 GCA_029210805.1 Candidatus Thorarchaeota archaeon | reverse complement strand
TCTGTCGCAGTCATTGAACTTGGTATTAGGAACAACTTGCCATTCTTGATTCCGTGTGATTCTGTCATATCAATACAGGTCTGGCCGATATCACACTCGCCACGGAGATAATCATTCAATGTGTATTTCATTTTCTTGCGTCCCATACCGAATATTACATGAATACCAGGAGATGCCATATCGGTATCCATCACTGCAACTCTCTTACCAGCAAGTGCCGCGGTTGCAGAGAGATTTGCGGCAATGTTGGACTTTCCAGTCCCTCCACGAAATGAGTGAATGCTAATTATTCGGCCTGTCATGTTCTAATCTCCGTTCTTGTTGCCATGTTACATTATTACCAAGAGCACGAAGGACCTCTACAACTCTTGATGACTGTATCTCTGTTTTTTCGGATATTTCTCGTAAGGAAAAACCGCCTGTGCAGTATTTCCAGACAGTGTTGACGATATCATAGTCCCTTTTTGGTATTCCTATTACTTCTAGATACGCTGCAAATCTATCATCTTTCTCTCCTAATACTGGAAACAGTTCGACAATATGCACAAGCCCTTTGGTGACTAAGCCCGCGATAGCTTCAGTAACAGCTTCTCTTGTTAAATTCGTTTCTTCTTGAATTTCAGATATTGTTCTCTTTCCATTAGTTTTGCGAAGTACTTGAACAACGTTATTCTGTGTCGTAGATGACATTTCGGAGAATATTTCCTTCGCGTCATTTAGCGATTTTGTCACAGGACCGGTGGGGATGATGATATCATGATCATAGAAACCTGTATACTCATCCTTTTCTTTCGGATGAATCTTCTTCATATCATCGAAGCTTGTTTTCAAAACCAGAGTTAGGAGGGGCTTGACTAACTCTTCATAGTAGGTGTTCTCCTTACCCGCTCTAACAACAAACGCAGATATACACTTTCCATTTACTGGATGAATGTAAAATGATGTTACTGGCTCCAATGATGTATGTACAACCATTCTTGGTTCTGCCATTTCGGTTTCAAAATCAGAGTTCTTCATCTGATCTAGCAATGCTTCCATTTCATACGCACGAAAATTAGAAACAACAATGTGACTATCGTTAGTAAGCACTGCACCTCTCAAAACATCCTTCCTTGATTCGATTTCTGCAAGCGTGACTTTGAGCGGCCTCAGTTTATCTAGAGGCAATAGACCCGTCTTGTATCTCCTTGCCAAACCGGGTATCCCATCAAATTTCTGAAGTGTTAGTTCAACAGTATCAGTAAATTGAAAGAACTCCTTTGGTGATAGTATTTCTTTCCGAAGAATGTTGTAGTATTTGGAAACAAAACTATCTGCAAGATTTTGAAGAATCGCCCTGTATATCTCCGCACTATCATCATTGGATATTAATGCGATAAAGTAAAGGTCTCCCTTTCTCTCCCATACAAACTTGCTCTCTGCAAATGCTATCACTTTGATTTGTTGATCACTTACTTGCTCTACAAAGCCTCCCATTGCAGATAGGAAACCAGCAACAAGCTCATCAAGTCTCTTCTCTCCACTAACGCTGTAGTGAAAGAGTGGAATCCCCGATTCCCTGAGAATGATGATTTCTTTTACCAAATCAATTCCCTCAACTGGTGCGAATAGGTCGTTCTAGAATCTGTAACCACTTATACCTTCGTTCGTTTAAGCAGTGAATCTATAGACCGGTAACTTTTACTAATTTCCATTCAACTTGGTCACCAAGTTTGATTAATAGTTCGTAGAGCCTCTCTGTGATTATACCCAATCGCTCACTTATATCAGGTACCGAACGCGATCCATTGCATAGGGGTATTGCTCTTCGTAGTAATTGGTAATCCTTGTTTGGTAAACCGATTAGGTCGAGAAAAGCATCAAAGCGCACATCGTTCTCTTGCATTTTGGGACACATATGACAGATACTCACTACACCCCAAATGACAAGATACTCTACAACTTCGTAGGCTTCATCCATTTCGATTCCTAGTTCTTCGCTTATTGCCATAATTGGTTTCACGCCATCAATAGTTTCGAGAACTCTTGTGCCCGACCCGCCGAAGTCTCGATGAAAGTCATCTAGAAGGCTTTCTGAACTAGCAGCTACACCCATAGCTTTCTCCTTTATACTTGGCACAACATAGGCGCTAAGACTTGATGTGATTCCCAAAATTCCTTCGTAGAATACAATCGCTCGTTGGACATCTTCTGCGAACCCGAGATAGGCCTCTTCTATTTGTATATCTTTGAGAATATCTTTCTGGTATTGGACCTGAAACTTTCGGCTAAGGTCTCTCAACACGGTTCTCAAAACTTTCTTTGGTGAAGTACTATCCACTAAGAAAATAAATAGAATCCCTTTCTCTCCCGTTTCATACATGATTTCGGATCCTTCAAATGAAAGACTCTGGACAGAGCGTTCTCCAAATTCACTTGCAAAACTTGTTATTGCTGTAAGAAAACCGGAAAGGAGCTCGTCTAGTTTGCGTGTCCCCTCAACCGAATAGTGGAATATAGGTACACCTCCAGCCGTAAGCACCATGAACTCTTGAACTCGCAAACGTCCTTTCAAGCAGTCTGACTCCTTGCACTGAGGCTCGGCTGAATGAATTTAAAGTATCTTGCGTTTAGCTCCGAGTTTTGCTTCGAGAGAAATCAGCGAAATGTCCATATGGGTCATTTTCTGAATTTCACGCACGCGCGGGTGAGATTATTGCTTGAATACAGAGATTTTCCAGTCAAAACTTCCTTGTTCTTTATCTTACTATCTCCTGTGATGGCATATTTTATCTATATCATCAAAGAGCTTGCTTTTGGAACACTTCTTCTATCTCTTGGCATTGATCACGTCTATTGGCTTGGATTGGGCGCCGCTTGTGGAGCAATGTCGCTTCTCTTTGTGGCCTTTACAATGGATCGGGTGAAGTATCCTGAAGTGTTGCTACTATTAGCTGGTCTTACTCCCGCAATTATCGGCTTTATTGGGAATGTCATGGAATCTCCAAATGGATTCTTCCCTGGACTGGTTGAAGCTTGGGTCATCTCTGTTTTTGTTTGTTTAGCCTTCTTCATCACCGCTTGGGTGTTATTCCTAAACAAAACAGTAGTTGTCCGATTTCGAGGTCGTATTTCTGGAATCTTCATATTTGCAACTTTGGCAATTGTCTATATATTCACAGTTTTTGAAATGGGCCTGCTTGGCACGCCTGATTTGGGATTACCTATGCTTGAAATTGGAGTCCTTGTTTTCGCATCTATATCTGCTGCTTTTCAACCGTGGAAATGGACCAAAGTCCCTCTTGCTGTGCATGGGAACCATTTGGACTATTTCGTTCCAACTGTTCTTCTTCTCGCAAGCCACATACTCTGGTTCTTTGCTACTGTCGCAAATATCCGAATCATTTGGGGTGCCAATAACCCAAGTTATGTTTCATGGAGTCAATCAGCAGGGATATCGTTGATAGAACCAGTTCTTCTTGGTGTCGGAGCATTGATAGCCGGATTTCTAGCTGACCGAAAAGGGCGAAAAACCACGTTCAATGCATCTATTTTGTTAATGGGTCTTCTGGGTATTTTCGCGTCATCCTTCTATGGTACCACTCATCTATACGCAGAATTTCTCGTGATTGTCGAGCGGCTAGTGGAAGGCTTCATCATCGGAATTGTATGTCTGCTAATTTGGACTGAACTAGGGTCTGCAAAGGCAAAAGCCCGTAGGATTGCTTTGGTTTGGTTCTTTTTCTTGGGTTACGCTCTCCTCCTATTTGGTGTGGATCATGGAATTTTTGGTCTAGGCATTCCGAATGGTATTGAACAATTCGGTGCGCAAATCTCCATCGTGATTGCCCTTATCGCCTCGACAATGGCATCGAATCCTCAGCATATTCTTGGTCAAGAAGTTGAAATGGTAGACCTTTCTCTTGATTTTGATGACAAGGAAGTAAAAGCAACAGTTGATGCCTTTGTAGGGGACGACGATTTCGATTCGATTAGATGCCAACTAGATATCCTAGGCGGCTCAGAAGATCTTAGCGATTCCGACTTCAGTGAAATTGTAGGGGATGATTTCCAACAAATGCTGCCCCTACAAAGGGTGCCTGGAATTGGACCTGTGCTTGGAGAAAAGCTCCGGAAAGCAGGCTATACTTCAGCTGCCCAATTAGCTGGAGAAACCGCATCTCGTCTATCCTCCAAGATAGATGGTCTAGGTCTTGATAGAGCCGAGAAACTACTAACGGATGCAAGAAAGATTGCCAAAAAAACAATGAAGAAGGGGAAGTAGTTCCCCTTACTTTGGTTTGTCTAGAAGCTTGGTCTTAGATGCCAGCTTCCCATCAGAACCGTGAGGTGTTCTATATACTGCATCCTGCCCTTTCTCAAGTTCTCTTGCATCGTCAGCAAGAATTGCTGCCGCCCTAAGAAGTTCGTGTCCTGCTGCAACAAGTGGAATGTACTTCTCTGGTTCTTTGGTCTTGAAGCAACCTTCGGTGGTAACATCGGCAACTTTCTCAGCAATTGTAGCCGCTGCGTACGCCTTTGCCCTTGCATATGGGTTTGTGAATCCTGCCGCTTTTACTGCCTTGCCCGCATCTATTGTTTTCAACGGGAATTCGGGTGCTTTGCCTCCTTTCGTTGCAGAGATTGCATCTTCAACAACTTCAGTTATGAGTCTCATATACCCTGTACCTGCAAGCACCTTGAGCATGTCTGAATTGAAGAGAACCATTTCTGTTGGATCAAGAAATTCTTTCCTCGCTCCAATCATTGAATCTGCTGTAAGAACCAGAAAACCTTGGCCATCAGGCGCAGTAGCGATTTTCTTACCCTCTTCATTTTTCTTATAGAATGCTTTCGCTGAAGGAGCATCTGATATTGTCAAAGTTGGAATTGCTGCTCCAAGTAGTGCCTCCCTCGCCTTGCTTGGTCCCGGAAGTGCTGCATTAGGACTAATTACAACCGCGAATGCAGGTTTGTATTCTATGAGATATTTGACCGCATCATCAGCTGATGCTTCATCCATCTTTGCGCCGCTCGTAAATGAACGTACTTCGATGTCATTACGTTCGGCTCTCTCGTCCAGCACATACTCAATGAGTGATGCTGCACCAATGCATCCTAATTTCAAGATGCCAACTCGAATTGCTTCCTCTCCAGTCATTTTTACCAATGGCAGGGATAGACATCGTACTTGAAAACCATTTTGGTCAGGAATTCTTCCCATCTTTTGATTTGTATGGGACGTACGCTAGACCTGTACCGGCTAGTAAATCTGCGCCCTTAAGCTGCTTATCACATGTAGAGCAGGTCAAAACTACCTTGGGATTTTCAGAGGCTGTGCCACAACTATTGCAAAGGGGTTCAACCTCAAGAACGGAGAGGCCTGCAACTTTAACAGCCTGCTGACACTTAAGACACTGTATCTCCGTGATGTCATCAACTAAAACGGTTTGAAATTGTTCTGAGCATAACGGACAAAATACCGTGTACACCTTGTATAACTCTTCAGAATTACATGAAGGGCATTGCAGAGTGACCTTGACTTCTGAGCTCCCGCATTGTCTGCATTCGATTCTTCGTCCATATGTTTTTGGAATTATGACCCCTGCATCCTCCAAATCTTTTAGGGTCCTAATGACCTCAGCATGATCCGCTCCAAAATATTCCTTTGCTTCGGGATACTTGTCGATGGTGGATAGTACATGCTGCGGCTTGATTGTATCGAGCCTACCCTCAAACATGTCCTGAATAAGCTTCTTAACACCTGGATTAGTTAGAAGTTTGTCCCCAGTTGTTTCTCTAATAGTTTCTTTTAGGCCAAAATATGCCTTCTTGATTTCATCATCCCATGAACTTGAAGAGAAGTCTATTGTTGGCACAATTCGAAGGAGATTTCTTTCAATAATGGAGGGTTCATCATCCTCTTCGAGAAGTACCGCGATACAATTTGGAGCTTCCATGAATGATACCACAAGACCAGCGGGGATTTTTGTATAGCCTATTTTGGCTTCCATATTCACACCATGACCCATGAATATGGTGAGTGCCTCTTCTCCAGTCAGGCTTTTCTCTTCTGGCCAAGTCCTTCCTACAAAAGGTCCTAGATTGTCGTCCCACCAAATAGCATACATTGCTTTCGGCATTAGAGTTTCTCCACGGTGGTTTTCGTTTTATTTCCACTATATGCCATTCTGAACTCCTTAATAGGATTCGTTCGACAGACTCATTTTCCGTGATTTGCATAGAGCTCCAAGCTGGAGTATGCTGTGGAACCTACCCATTATAGTACATTTGTTTCATATACTAACGGTATAAAGGACATCATCTTTAGATAGGCTTCTGGTAGAACCGAAGACTATAAAACCCAACCTTAGAGTTCGACCGAACACACTCGGAATGAGGCTGAATAGGAAGTCCAAGATATGTTCTCAAGACGAACGAGTTCAATAATATTCGCAGCGATTCTTACATGGCTTGTTGTTTCCCCCTTTACTGCAGGCCTCTTTAGCAC
>JARGGA010000187.1 GCA_029210805.1 Candidatus Thorarchaeota archaeon | reverse complement strand
TATCGGGACCTCCAAGACAAAAAGCGGGATGCGCTGCTTGAAAACTTCAATGAGTCCGAGCTTGTACATATGCAGGATACTGCGGTCCGCATCATGACTCAGAGCAATCTAGCGGTTGCTCAAGCAATGCAGGAAGTTGGAGTCAACGCTGCAACCGATATTACAGGTTTTGGTCTATTGGGTCATGCTGGAAACGTGGCTTCTCTTAGCTGCGTTGATATCGTCATCGACCAAGTGCCAGTAATTCAAGGGGCTCTTGAATTGGCGCAATTCTTTGGACATGAACTTGCAAACGGTTTTGGTGCTGAAACAGCTGGAGGAATGCTAGTATCCGTTGAGCCTGATAAAGCTCAACAATTCATTGATTTCCTCAATGTGAAAAAGCTCCCCTGTTGGACCTTGGGACGAGTTGAGAAGTCTGTGGGTGAACCTTCTGCGCGATTTGTAGAAGGAGTCGAGTATATTGAGACCGAATTCCCATGAAATCATCTAAAACCATAGGGAGTGATGATGGAGGATTGCTGTTGTGAACGGCCGGTCTCTTCTTCCTTATTCCAGAAGATGATTCAGTTTATCGAATAAATCCATTATTCCTTCTAATGGAGAGAGATCAAGTTCTGGATCTATGAATTCTCTGAGTTCTAGAATCTCGCTTATTTCTTCATCATGAAAAAGCCAGAATTCCTTGGTGTTTTCTTGCTTCGATTCTGACAAATGTAATTTCACTCCAATGCGACAATCATGCTATAATACGGCAAAAGCCGATATTAATCATTCGATTTGACCGCAGACAATTGGCATCTCCTGTTCCATCTTTTGAAATCACGGTTTTATTATTGAGATAGAGTACGGCAAACCCTATAACTCAAGATAGATATGAGAACATCAGCGCTTGATTTACGAGTGAAGAGGACAAAAGACCAGAGAGGTTAGGTTTGCATGAAAATTGTCGTAACAGGTCCCTACGAATCTGGAAAAAGCTTGATGATTCACCACATCACAAATGGTGCTTGTATCAATGTTGAACGTCGTGGAACTACAATTGCAATGGATCATGGTCTGGCAAATATTGACGGTATGAGCGTGTTTCTCTTTGGCACACCAGGTCTACTTCGATTCCGAACAATGCGTAAAATCCTGAGTTCTGGTGCGGATGGAATTGTTTTCGTTGTCGATTCCAAAGACCCTGAGTCAGATGCTCGAGCTAAATTATTCTTCAGGGAAATTGCATTCTTTTTACCGGGAGTACCTTGTGTAGTTGCTGCTAACAAACAGGATTTGGATGAAGCTCGACCTGTTGATCAGTTGCGGAACAGCATGAGATTTCTTGCTGGTCTTCCTGTGATTCCAGTATCTGCAAAAACTGGCGCGAATGTTGATAGTATGCTAAGAACACTCCTCTATCTTTCCATGATGCAATGGAGTTCGGTCTTTAGCAAATTCGCTGAATACAGTGGTCATGAAAATGGCTTAAACAAGCTTATGGACGATTTGAATCTTCAAAGAGAACAGGCTGTTGGCTATCTTCGCCGATTTGAACTTCGTAAGCTTCTTACTGTTCAAGTAGGTGACGAAGTTTTCAATGTGAACGATTCAGTTAGAGCCATGCTAGAGAACCCTGTACTCATTATGCGCCGTTAGCACAAGCAGAAAGTTACAAAAGGAGTACATTCTTTCTCCATCTCCTCATACGAGGTGTATATTTTGGGTGAAGAAGAGGAAGCCTCAGAATTGGACTTGGATCCTGAATTGCTATTAGAGCAAGCTGCGGAAGCAAAGGAAGCTGGAGAACTGGAAGTTGCCGCTAAGATTTACAATGCTGCAGGCAACATCTACATGTCTGTTGCAGAATTCGAAGAGGCTCTTCCCGCATTCGAAAATTCCTTGAATTTGTATAAGGAGATCAAGGACGAAACAGGAATTAGTGATACACTTTACAATCTGGGTGTTGCCCAAATCAATCTGGAGCAGTGGGATGATGCAGTTGCAACATGTACTAATGCAGTTAGCCTTTTTATGAAAATGAAAAACGACGATGGACTCGCAGATTCTACTTATGGTCTTGCTCTTGCAACTCTTGGAAAGGGTGGGTTTGATGAAGCCCAAGAGCTATTCAAGAAAGCCCAAAAGGCATACAAAACTGCTGGCAATGAACAAGGTGTTGCCAGTACTATCATGGATATGGGTAGTGCCTTTGCAGACAAAGAGGACTGGATCAATGCTGATAAAACATTCAAGAAGGCACTTGTTGTCTACAAAGAACTCGATGATAAGGCAGGTATCGCAGATGCTCTTTCGCTATTAGGTGACATAGCAGAAATGAATGGCAATCAGAGAAAGGCAACAGAGCTTTTTGTTGAAGCTGCAGAAAACTATCTTGCAGCAGAGATCTTCGATATTGCTCGTGAAGTTGTCGATCGTGCGGAAGGAAAAATGTGGGATATCCCGAAAGCAACTAGAAGACGCCTACGTCGTACTATAGATGATATCCGTGATGCTTTGCCAGAAGAAGTTGAATCTGACGATGACGATGATGTTGACGAAGATTTGCTTGAGTTCGTAGATCTTGAATAGACCTATACACTTCAATAACATGTGGGAAAACTCTTTGTACGTTCCCTACATTTGGAAAGGTTGACCATAAGAGGAGTGCCGCCAATTGAATGAAACGCAAGAGAAATCTATTACATTGATGGTCATTCTTTCCCTTCTGATACTATATGTTCTACCTATGGGAATACAAACCAATCAATACACTGAATTCAATCCATCATACCAGACCCTGTTTATGGAAAGTGATATTCCTGAAGATTCGGTTCCTCTTAGTCGTGCTACTTTAGTTTCCTATGACCCAGATTCATATCTTGACGACTTTGCTTACATGGCCGCTGTTCCATCATCTTTATTCTATTATGGAGGTGTTAGATATACTTCACCACTTCTGTTCACCGGAGGAAGCTTGACTGAACAATGGCTGATTGAGGATTGGAATGAATATCTCTCTGCCGATGGAGGTATCGCAGATGTGATTGCAGTAGGTGAATTCACTGATTCCGAAATCCAGAAGATGCAAGATAATTTTGCTGCAGAAATATACCCACGAATTACAGGAGCAACCTCTGCAGATATAGCTGCGAAACTAGCTGTAAATGATTGGCAATCTGCTGATACTGTGGTGTTGGCTCTTTCAAAGGATTCCTTTGCTCAGCCTTCATACACTTCTGGAGAATTCTCTCATGTTTTTGCTAGTCCTTCTGTTCAATCATACGATGGAACTACCACAATTAGTGACAATCTTCCACATAATATTGCATTCACCCCGCCAGCTGGGACAGGATGGCTCGAAGGTGCATTCAATTGGACTGGTTCCGAGTATTTCACTCATATTCTAAAAGACCCACAAGATCGCCCAGTGGATTACTCCATAGCTTCTCAGGTATTCTTTGAACGTGCTGCAGGGCTTTATGTCGATAGTCCCCTTCCTCTTTATTTCTGGGTGCCTATGACGGAGTCTGGAGAATGGACTATGACACTTGATCCATACTCACAAGTAAACCGTGCAATTGAGTTCGAATATCAAATCAAATACCACCCTGGTTTCACAGAAACCATTACTGTTCCACAGGGCGCCAAATGGTTGAATGTAACGGCTACTTGGGATAATGCTGGGACAAATGTACATTTTGCATTAGTTGACCCTGACGGACGTTTGGTTATGTGGGCTCCTGCTGAGGGGCTTCTTGGAGGGGCAGGTAGCAAGTCTATGCAAATGCCCTACCCAATGATTGGGGATTGGACGTTCATAGGTGCGTGGACTGATGCTGTTCAGGAAAATAACAATGTAGATGTGGTATGGGAAATGGAAACATTGCCCCTGGACCTTCAGCCACACCTCGAATCTGCATCAAATGCAGCAGTCATTGCGTCTCTTCTCAATGCTCCTCTCCTTTATGTCAATTCAGATTCCATACCCGCATCAACTCTCTGGGCGATAGAACATCTTGGTGCCACCTCTGGCATTATGGTTGATCCAAGTAACATCCATTCAGCTTCCCTGACTACAGAATTGAATGATGTACTACTACTTAGTAACATCAGCACATATGCAATGATGACTGATTGGATTCAAACTTTCTCTGGAGAAGAGGATATAGTGCTCACGGTTCCACTGGGCAACGGTGACGAACTATTTGGTCCTTCAGCTTATTCTGCTGCATTTCATGGGGCTGCTGTTTTCTCTCTCTGTGGTGACGATAATTTAGTGCCAACTCGCTCTGAGGAAACATGGGCGCCATATCTGATTGGGCCCGAAATTAACGTATTCGTTCAGCCTCGTTATTCAACACGAACCGAAAACGGATGGTATGACGAAAGAATCCCGAACAGATACTCCATGAGCGAATCTGCAAATTACGTGATTGATTTTCTTGATAGTAGGAATGCATACAATGCAAGTTCTGACCAAACAGCAGTAATTGTTTCTCCAACTGATCTTATCAAAATTAGTTTTGATAGGTCTCTTCAAAGCCATTTCGCATGTGGAAGAATTCCGGGAGAAAACGGTGCTCTTGCGGCGGCGATGGTTAACAAAGCAGTTCATCATCGTTTTCTATTCAGCACTGCGGACAAAGCAGACGAAGCCCTCCTTTCATTTTACGCGTACACTATTGATTCATCTTATTCAAACAACTATGGAAATCCAGTAACCATTAGGCAGATTGATGATACTGAGGCTGCACTGACAGGTGCAGGCATTACAATCAATTCGCATGTAGGAGTGGATGAAGTATTCCAAGGTGTAGCTTCGCAAGTTGGACTGTGGTCCTTTAGTACTCATGGAACATTAACCCAATATCCCACAGATCCCCCACAGCGTCCAAACGGTTTGGGCATCTTTTCTCTACGAGACGATGATATAGCTTATGGACAAGAAACAAGCACAGAGAGGGATCACGTACCTGAAGGAGAAGACCATGGTGATGGACTTGTGAATCCCGTCATATTTGATCCAGAATCTACACATCATGTAATCAAAAACACTAACGATTTGGAGGCAGCAGTTGGAAATATAGGATCGCCAATAGTAGTTGTTACAGCTTGTCTTCTTGGTGGGTCGCGATTTCCAACCATGCTTATGGAACATGGAGCTGTTGCCGTAACAGCTGCTCCCCGTACTGTGTATTTCCGACCGGCTGGTTTACTCTCGATTCTTTTCATAGAATCTATTACTGATGGCAATACAACAGGTGATGCACTTGCACAAGCTTTGAGAGCAATCTCACTTGATTATACTGATCCCATATCGGAGGCAACTGGTGACTACGCGAATCAACAGATTCTGTTCGGCGACCCTGATATTTGCTATTATACACCCTCCTCACATCAAAGGATTCCTTCTGTCGTTCCTTCCACTTTGAGTTTTGATGGTCATTCACCAAGTAATGGTGTTGATGACGTCGCAGGGGTTGGACAATCTACCTATTTGCCGCAAGCATTCATTCAAACTGGAATCGAATATGACTACTATGAAAATAGTAATTATTCGGATTTTCTGATGTTGCTTGATCTAAGAACTACCGTAATCTTAGAGCCAAGCTCTCTATCAATCCTAGAGCCAATTATCAGTGCCAATGTGAATGCATTATCAGAATTTGTGTATAAGGGAGGAACGTTAGTGATTCCCGGAATCAATGTGGATGTATCCTGGCTTCCTTGGGATATTATCTACTCAGCTGAAGCCTCTTCAACTGGTCTTCTGTACACAGATGCGACCCACCCTCTCATAACCCTCCCCCATACTTTGAGTGAAGACATTTCATATACTGGGTTCTTTTCTTCTAGAACTGCAAATCTATCTGTCTTATCCACTGGCAATGGTAACGACGTGTTTATCGCTGGTATGTATGGCAATGGTAAAGTTGCTTTAACAACTACGAATCCTTCTGGAAATGACGCTCAAGAATTCGTAGAGAATGCGATAGCTTGGAACCTTTCTCCATCGTTATCGCTAAGGGACATACACATGAATCAAGAGATAACCTGGGAAGGCGACGTTGTCATTATTACTCTGACGATAACTGATTCAGTTGGCTTGCCAGTTGATGCTATTGACCTTACAGTGTGGATTAATGATACAGAGATATCTACTGAAACGGGTAGCGGTGGCGAATATACTGTGACCCTTGATGGGGGATGGACTACTGGAAAAGGCGGTATGCACTCAATTAGTATCCATGCTCAGAAATCAGGATATGATACTCTCTCACTTAAACTGGTGAATTTTCTGTTTATCCGAACATCTCCTTGGTTAGCAATAATCATTGTGGGTGGTGCTATTGCAGCAGTTGTTGTGGGGTGGCAATATCGCAAATACAGGCGTGGAGAACCTCTTAGAGGAACACGTGAAAAACCAAGTAAGCCTCGCCCTGCGCGAAAGGAATCAAAAGACGACCGAATGATTCGCAAAAAAGAGGAAGAGGCATGTCGCAAGCAG
>JARGGA010000186.1 GCA_029210805.1 Candidatus Thorarchaeota archaeon | reverse complement strand
TAAATTGAAAATCACCGATAAGGGATTAGTAGATGTGGAGCGGTTTAGATTTATCGACCTTTTCGACGTGGACTAATGGCTCTATGATTTCCGGAGTCCGAGCATTACCCGTGCTTCTTCGAATTGCTTTCGTTTCTTCCATCCTATACGGATAGCCATCATTGCTCCCACGAATATGAGAAGCGTTGCGAAAATGAACGCACCTACAAGGAATGCAAGATACCACTGAATGGGATAATAGAGTAAACCAAAGACAAGCCCTCTATATACCAGTAGAAGTACTTCAAGTATGAGAAGGAAGAATAACATTATCCCTGAAGCAAGCTGTCTTTCATGAACAAACACCTGTAGTGCCGTTTGCAATATCATTGCAGATAGAAAATTCCCCACTATATTAAGAACTATAACATTGTCGCCAATGAAGAACCAGTAATTGATGTTCGGAGGATCTGCTAGCCCCCAAGGTGTAAGATATTGTATGTAGACCATGGACAAAATGAAAAATAGCTCAAAGAGCATCATCATTATTGCCCCCAATCCAGTCACACGCAAAATGCTGTTATCAACGCTGTCTGCCCAATCCATATTGGTAAGCCGCTGATATTCAGGATTGAGAGGTTTTGCCCAGCTGCTTTCATCGATGCAAGATTTCTTGGAGCAATTGATAATTGTGAACAATTTACCTCCGTAGTTGCCAACCCGTTTTTCCAAGCACTTCTCGCAAATCAAGTCACCGCATACATGGCAAACTGCTTTTGCAAGAGTCTTTTTATGATTAACACAATTCCTGCTTTGATATTTCCCTAGAATTGGGCTTGCACAGTATGTACATATAGTCACACTATCTTTGGTATGGAATTCAACTTCTCCTCCACATACCGGGCATAGGATTCTCTCGCCGCTCATGATATCACTACCTAAAGAATGCCTCCGGATCTTTCACCTTATGCTTTCGTGCATCTTTGTGCCGTGATGAAGCATCCCATGTTCGGGTTGTTTCTCTCAGGGTTGATTCCTTCTTGGCTACTGGACGACCAAGAACAATTCCCTTCTCTCTTGCTTCTTGAAGAGAAAGAAAGTCTGTTCTACGTATTATCTTTACAGCCTGAATTGTTACGCCAACAAGACCAATGTAGAATAATATCGGAATAATTACAATACCTGCAATGAGTAACAGGAGCCCTACTGCAATCGGTATTGCGATGATAATGATAATAATGACTAGAATTGCCGCACCCGCATCGTCTCCTCCCTTTCCTCCGCCGCTTCTCCCTCCTCCTGATCTACCCATACTCTGCAATAAACGCAGCGAGAAATACAAAACCCACTTCATAATTCCACCATATGCTCTTAGGAATTTTCCATAGAATTCACCAATCTTGGCAAATCTACTTCCAGCCTTTCCGAAAAGACTATCGATTGGAATCACTAATGAAGATGTAGTAACCGCTGGACGGTATCTCCCTTCGAAGCATTTCTGACAAAGGAATACAGTCGAACCCTCCCATCGTTCATCAACAGGAGGTTCTTGCGCGGTTAAGCAACGTCGACAGAAGTGATCACCACAAACTGCGCAGCTTGTAGCGGCAAGGTATTCTGGGTGATTTTTGCAAGGAACAAATACTCCACTTACTGCCAAGTGCACTCCGCAATAATCACAATGCAGAGTATTGTCATTTTCTACTTTTGTCAGAGGGGTAGCTCCTCCACAATTTGAACAAAGGATTGCCATTCCTTCATCAGTGGTTATTTTTCTTATCTCGAGTATTCTTCTTCCTTCATCTCCACTGAGTTTAGTTCGTCCATCAGAAGCAAGAAGATGAGGGGACAAGGGTGATGGAATTTCTCCTCGTTCAATAAGCCTAGCTCGGGCTTTATGACGTTCTATTCTGACGCCTGCGGGAGGAGCCACATCTTTCCATCTTGCAACAAGATAGGCTGCAAAAATCAATTGTATACCAAGAATCGATAATGCAAGATTCCCAATTTGCACATTAAAAGTCGTATCAAACCATGGGAATATCCAATGATATCCCGTACCGTAAAGAAATAGGAATATACCTGTAATGATGACTGCAACCAAGCTATACAATATCTGTGCTGCAACAGCATTGCGTCTCAAATCATCCACGAAATTTCCAATTATTAATCCAGGAAGCGCAATACCCACGAACACCAAGAGCGCATACAGTAGACCAGCTTCGGTTAGTAAAGGCTCTCCCAAGAACGTGGCAACAAGAAGCCCTATTGCTGCAAGGAGGCCAAAGATACCAAAAAGCATCTGTGTTAGACCAATAAATCGTAGCCCTCTTGGTCTATCATATATTGTGTCCATTGGATTATTTTCTGCCAATCCTCTTCACCCAAATCGCGTATACTACCATGAAGCAGTATGATTTGATTGAGGGAGTCCTTTTACCCTTTACGCATTCTTTTCCCCAATCGATTCAGTGTCTTTGGCTTCTTTCCGATTTCTTGAGTAGTTCATTATAGATACTCCCGTGATGATTAGAAGAAGACCAAGCATAAACGTCCAGTAGATAGTTTCTTTGAGTATCAACACGGATAAAGCAGTACCAAAAACAGGAACGAAATTGATGAAACCGCCTGTTCGTGTGGCTCCTAGCTTGTCAACGCAAATGAAGAAGAGAAGGAATCCAACGACTGTAGTGAAGATTCCTAAGAATCCGACATTAATCCAGAAGTCTAGTTCACCGAATGTAGGCAATGTCCAAGGTTGTTCGAAAATCGCGCCAGCGCCGAAGAATAACATTCCGATAACCGCACTACCCCCCGTTGCCTCTAATGGCGTCATTGTCTTCATTGCGCTTTTTGCTATTGATGAATAAAGACCCCAGATGCACATGGCTCCAAGGATTATGAGGTTTCCAAGAAGATGTTCTGGCTGGAAATCAATTATTGCTTGTACTCCTACTACGAAAATTACTCCAATGAAACTAATTCCAAAACCCACGTATTTCCATTTGGGTTTGAGTTTCTCCTTGTGGATCAGGAGTGCAAAGATGCTAATTGTGACTGGATTGAAACCTGCAATGATTGACCCTTGTGCTGCAGTTGTAAATGTCATACCTACCAAGAAAAGAACGCCATATCCAAAAATTCCTGTCAGTCCTAACAAAATTAGCCATTTCATGTTAGCTCTAGAAAAAAGGGCTCGGAATGATACCCTTCTATCGGCGAGTAGGACAATAAACAGAATACTGGCTATAAGAAATCTGAAGAATCCGATTGTCAGGGGCGGAGAGATATCGACAAGGATTTTTGCACAAACCCAGGATGCTCCCCAAGTGAATGTGGCTATTATAAGGAGTCCATAGTATTTGGTATTGGAATCTGACATTATCTGGCTCCTAGTCTGAGTCGTCCGCTCCGAATCGTGTATTAAATCGACCTATTAGGCAACAACATAAGTGTACATCGAAGAGTTCATATAGAGTGTGCAAATAGTATGCACATCTGTTGGAGGCAATTTAGGAATTGGATGAAGAACTTGCTGAAATCCGTCGTCGGAAAATAGAAGCGTTAATGGCTCAAGCCCAGGCGCCAAAGATAGCTGAACCCATGGCAAATGGAGTGGTCAATCTACTTAATGATGCTTCTTTTTGGTCTACCGTACAACAGACAAAAACGGCGTTAATTGATTTCTACGGCGAGTGGTGTAGTCCATGTAAATTGCTAGCTCCAATCTTCAATGAGTTAGCAAGAGATTTTCAAGGAAAGGTCTTCTTCGGCAAAATCGATATCGATCGAAATCCCCGAACCACCGCGCAATTTGGCGTTCAATCGGTTCCAATGGTAATTTCTTTTCAGAATGGAAAACCAGCAGGTCAAATACCCGGACTAAGAACATACAACGATTATGATATGATTCTGGAGAAACTGCTTCCTTCGCCTGCTCAATAACAGTTTCACTTCGGCAGTATCTTTGGTAGGTATTGATCGAGAATCTGCAATGCCTTTTCTATTCTTTCAGTTGATACCGCGTAGCAGATTCTGAGGAATCCTTCGCCATATTCGCCAAAGGCAGAGCCATGGATAGTTGCAACTTTAGTTTCATCTAGAATCCTTTCAGCTAATTTTTCGGATGTAAGTCCAAATTCAGAGATGTCTGGGAAGATATAGAATGCACCACCTGGTTCCAGAGCATCGACACCCTCGATCTGATTCAGTCCCCTTGTTATGATATCTCGCCTCTTTCTAAATGTATCAAGCATTTCCCTGACAGAATATTGGGAACCTAACACCGCAGCCTCTGCAGCTTTCTGTGAGATTGATGTTGGCATTGCCAGTACGTGTTCCTGAAGCCTTGTCATGGATCCTATGACATTCTCTGGACCAGATACGGTTCCTATTCTCCATCCCGTCATTGCATAAGTCTTTGATAAGGAGAAAAGTGAAACGACTCTATCCTTTATTTCTGGAAGCGATCCAATGAATAATGGTTTCTGATCGCCATATGTGAATTGCTCGTATGCTTCATCGGCGAGAATATTGAAATCGTATTCTACTGCAAGATCTGCGATTTTTTTCATTTCTTCATTTGCAGTTACTCCTCCAGTAGGGTTGTTAGGCGAATTCAATACCAATAGCTTTGTTTTATCAGTGATACTTTTTTCGACATCCTCTGCAAGAATCCCGAAGCCATTCTCTTTCCTAAGCTGTACAGGAACTGTTATACCCCCAGCCAATTTGATGTGCGAATAATGACTAACAAAGCCAGGATCTGGATAGATCACCTCATCACCAGGATTGACAAGAACCAAATTCGTAAGAAGCAACGCTTCCATCCCGCCAACGGTCATCATTATTTCCGTTTCGGGATTGGCATCAATGTTATTATCGCGTTTTAGTTTAACAGCCATTGCCTCACGTGTTTCAATATACCCTGCATTGTGCGTATAGCGAGTATATCCCTCATCAATTGCGCGTTTTGCAGCTTCTTTGATGTATTGGGGAGTGTCAAAATCAGGGAGTCCCACTGTTAAATCTAGGATATCTGAACGTCCAACAATCTTATTGAAAACTTTTCTAATCCCACTAGCTGGAACATCGTTGGTTCTGTTTGCAAGCACGGTTTCTACCCCTTTGCCTCGGTTTTCAATGCTAGTTAAAAACTCTCAGAATGAGGCTCGTTTTGAGAGGATTATCTGTTATTACAGGAATCAGCAGGATTATTACCACTACCTATTGGGATTCGAATGGTGTGGCATTGCATGACAGACAAAGCTATCAGAAATGCAAAAGAGTATTTCAATTCGGATCTTAACTGCTCACAATCCGTTTTTAGAGCGATTCTTGAAGAGAAGGGGATATTCTTTGATGACGCATTGAATATTGCTGCCGGTTTTGGTGGCGGGACAGGTCTTGAAGGCAATACATGCGGAGTCGTAAATGGAGCAGTTATGGCAATAGGAATGCGGTTGGGACAAAAAGAATCCGATCCTGTAAAAGTGAAAGAGCAAGCATACATTGAAACAAAACGGTTTCTCAAAGCATTTCGAGACAATTTCGGAACAACCATGTGTGCAGAATTAACTCAAGTCGATATGAAGAATCAAGAGGCTCTGCAAAAGGCATCAGACGAAGGATTGTTTCAGAGAATCTGCCCCGCATACTTGGAGGGTGCAGTAGAATTGGTGCTTCAAATGGACTTGTAGATAATCAACCATGTTCTTCATTGGTAG
This sequence comes from Candidatus Thorarchaeota archaeon, assembly GCA_029210805.1. Lineage (GTDB taxonomy): Archaea > Asgardarchaeota > Thorarchaeia > Thorarchaeales > Thorarchaeaceae > MP5-2226. Next base: position 874 of record JARGGA010000186.1, on the reverse strand, counting down.
ACATGGAACGTTTCTTCTTCATTTTGCGAAACAATCCGATGATGAAGAGGAGAGATGCAGCTGGAGGGAGAACAAGTGCGGAAAGAAACATCCAATCAACATCTATCTGTATAGGCTCAGGTTCCGGGATGAAAACCTGTTTTGTAAGATCGATACTCCAAATATATCCATCAACACCATAATCGGTATCTGATTTGAAAGACTGGAATGCGTTTACGGGGATAATATCTATCGAATTTGTAGTCCCTCCAATAATTAGATGACCCAAAGAATCAACAGATACATGGGTTTCTGTTTCATCGTCAACACCGCCTAGTGGTGAAGAGAAGACCATACTTAGGTCTTCTGGCGACAGTATTGTTAGGAATGCATCAATACCCCCTGAGAATTCTTCAATCTCATTGAGCTTCGGAAAATTGATACTCTCGGTTTGGCCAGTAACAATGATGTACCCTGTTTGATTGATAGCAATATCTGAAACTGATTCGTTACTCCACCCGTTGATTCTGGTCACTTGCAGTTCATAAGAGAGGTCATCTCTAATCTCTGAAACGTATTTCGAACCTTCCACTGCTCGTTGGTAATCTACCCCTCCATCAGGTAGGACCCAGATTTTTCTGTATACATATCCGGTGAGGTAGACATTTCCATCATTACCTAAGGAAATTGATGTCGCGTAGTCGTCTTCGTCATAGACTGCAGTTGTATTGGGAAAGATTGATCCTACTATAGACCCACTAGTATCAAATCTGATAATGAAGGAATCCATTGTTACATTTTCTGCTGACCTGGTAATAGGAAACTCCTGACTATTCGTACTCCCTAAGATAAGAACATGTCCGCTTGATTCGATAATCATTGAATCGCCAAGCAA
>JARGGA010000185.1 GCA_029210805.1 Candidatus Thorarchaeota archaeon | reverse complement strand
ACACACGGTTAAACAGGTATTCGCAGGGCTCTTTCTAGCAATAGTAATTACAATCGGAACGTACCTGACATTATATGTCTGATTCTAAAGGAATTCATGTCTCTTTTGGTGAGTCTGACCGCGTATTATTCATATGCGAACAAAGTAACGATTAAACTATCCAGTGATGTGATTTCCATCCTGTGAAGAAAAAATGGTTTCCAAAATGTCTGAATCTGTTTCATGCCCAAAATGCGGTTCGCACCTGAGAAAAGGATCCACTTTCTGTTTAAAGTGTGGAACCAAACTTACAGGAACAGAAGCATCTGTTATGAAAGCCGAGGTTACGGAAGCAGAAATTGTCATTGAGGACATAACAGAAGGAGATGTAACTCTACCAGAGATTGAGGAATGGGGGAAGGTTCCCGATGACACAGATGATCTCATGCGTGAAACCATGGAGGCCCTTGAGGATTCAAAAGAACTACTTGATTCCAATACGACGGAGAAGCCTGTAGAACTTCCACCAGAGGAAGACCTGTCATGGGAAACAGACCTGGAAACTGATGAAGAGGCAGAGGACGTAGAGCTTGCTCCATCAATTATTGAAGACGAACCTGAAGGAATTCATATAGAGAAACCTCCCATAGCTGAAGAACCAAAACTCACGTCAAGGGACCTTTCGTGGGAGTCTCCTGAAGCATACAGGTCAGAAATCAAGGAAGGCATGCCCTTCAAAGAAGTGGCACCCCCAAGAGTAATTGATGCAGATGTTATTGAAGTAAGTAATGATGAAGTCGTGGAGCATCTATTTACAGAATCACCAGATGACGATACAAGAGAAGCTGTTACACATCTGTTCCCAAGGGGAAGGGGTGAAACAACTACTGATTTCATTGAAATTGCGGTCGGGAAACCGAAAAAAATTGGCACGGAAATTTCCCCGATATTATTAGAAGCACCAACGTGTCCAGGTTGTGGGGCGACAATAGGGTCAGATTCCTTTGAGTATCCTCCTTACGTTTACGAAGCAATGGGAAAGGCTCGATTGGAAGAAGGCGCACGGCTCATGGCAAATAATGAGCATGAGAATGCAATAGAACAGTTTGAGATTGCAAAGAAGCTCTTCGAGCATGGCGAACTTAGCAAACTAGTAGAAGAAGCAATTAAACAGGTGGATGCTGGATATGATGGCATGGCTGAACACCATTACATCCAAGCCGAGAATCATCTCAGAGAAGGACAATTCGATTGGGCAATTGTCCAGTTCAAGAAAGCAAGAGAGCTTTACATGTTTAGTACAGATGAGAGGAAGCGCGCCAGATGCTCTCAGAGGACCAGATATGCATACGAAGAGTGGGGAAAGTGTTTCGAAAACGATGGAGACAATCTTGCTAAATCAGGACAAACTAGAGATGCTCTTGCCAAATATTCAGAATCTGCTGAGAAGTACAGGGAAGCCGAAGTTCCCAAAAGACTCCGAGGGTTGGAAAAGAAAATTCGAAATGCATAGATGTGCCTATGCAGGTTCAAATCCCGTGAGGTCCAGTATATTCTTTCTAAATATCATGTCTATGTCGTCATCTGAGTAGCAGAATTGTGGACAGATTGACCGAACTGCATTGTATTGTTCTTCAAGAATATTGTATCTAAAACCACGTGGAAAGAACGAAGAATCTGTGCCGAACACTATGCGCTTGGGACCTCCAGCTTTCATCGCTTTCTCAAAGATTTTTGTTATTGTAAGATCATAGGGAAGAAACTTCATCCAAGAATTGCTACCGCTCGAATCCATGTATACATTCTCAGTTTGATACATCAACATTAAAACTTCTCTGAAGAAACCTGCTCCAAAGTGGGCAATCATGAAATTCAAATCGGGAAAGTCGTGAGCGGGTTTTTGTATATCAAGCGGATTTCCAAACCTCAGATTTGCTTCAGTTCCGATAGTGATCCCAAAATGTGCAATTACTAGGAGTTTCTGCTTTCGAACCTCTTCGTACACGGGATAAACACGTTCGTCATATACTGGCATTTTCCAAGAAGAGGGGTAGAGCTTTATTCCTTGAAAACCATCTTTTCCTGCTCGCTTTACTAAGTCCACAGCATCCTCAGCTGCAGGGTCGATATTAGCATACCCAAGAAATCTACCAGGAAAGCGTTTCCGAGCCTCGTTAAATTCATCCCAAGACTCCTTTCCAATCATCATACCAATTGCAGATACTCCGTATTTGTCCAATTCATCAATCCACATTTGAGCAGGATCCCAATTCTCATCAGGAATGAAAAAGTCTTTCATATCCGTATGAGATTGCACGCGATTCTGCATTTTTGCGAAACCATCCTGACCTTCTTGTGAGGCTCTTTCAATGAATCCCTTCACGGTTGCATAAGTCATAAAGTGTGCATGTGCATCAACAACATCTATTCCGATTTTAGAAACTACCATTAGAAAACCCCCAGCATTCTGAAATTCAGATACTGGTTAGATATCAGCAAAACATACTTCACGATAGTTTAATTGCTTATGACTGTTGTAGTATGTCCAATTTTCAGAAGTATGGAAAAATGAGAGAGAGAGAGACCGTCGTAATGACGATCTCAAATTTGGTACCTTAGATCCAGTCGCCAGTCTCCAGTTTGGTTGGAAGGTACTCGTCTGTTAGATACTCGAACGAATGAGCTGCGAAAGCCTGTATCTCAGCCTTCTCCTTCATCTTAAGCATGAGCTGAAGATCCTTGACCCATTCTTTGTTCTGTTGAACGAATGGTTCTTTTAGCATCTCCTTTACACGTTTGATGTCAGCAGGCTCCATAGGAATTCGTACACTTTTTGGAATGTTGAAAGCATCCAGGTCTCTGGTTAGGACTCCTAGCAGTTTCAATTCAGGTGTGGCAATGAAAGGAGACTCATAGCTAAGACGCTTGCTGCCTCTTAGGAAAACAGAGTAGATGTAATGCCCGTAAGGATCACTATCAACTAGTGCAAATGCAGGAATTTCAAGCTCCTTAACAAGCATTTTCAGAAACGCACGAGTAGCTATATCACCTGAGCCTTTACCAGTGATTATTATACATGGCTGCCTATTCCAGTACTTTGCTTCTGCCATTCGCATCACCGCCGCATCCTTCTCTGCCATTAGAATGAACTCAGCATCGCTCTCTACAATCTCCAGCTGGTCCAGGAATGGAGTAACTGCCCAACCACCAGTGCCCATTTTTGAAAGGTCTATTATATCGCCGCCGTCTCGAATGACTACACGACCCATTGCAGAACCTCTTGCGCTAGCAACAATGTGGACACTATCTCGAGTTGTGCTCAGCATTGATGAAACGTCTTCAATGATTTTGTCACTGTATTTTTGATCCCTGAACAGGTTCACATCACTATAGAAGACCTCTCTTTTCGATGCATGAAGATTGGATTTTAGAAGGTTGAAGACGATTTCCATGACTCTCGCAGTTCTTGTTGCATCTACAACTGAAGCAAGAGAATGGTAAGGTCTAGAGATTGTTTTCATTCCTAGGAGAAGCAAGTCTCTATATTCATCCCACACAATGTTGTCACCGGATCTACTAGGAATCTCAAAAGCAGGACGTCCAGTTGCTGTTGCTTCGTTGAGAACTTCCAAAGCTGTTTCAACAAGTCGAGCGCTTGTGTCTTCGCGGCCAAGGGAAAGTACTTCCACTGTTTCGGGCAAATCGGTTGGGAGTTCTCCAGCAGCAGCCATTCGTTCACCCTCCCGCCACTTAGCCTTCATCTCAAGAGCAAAAGCTTGTACAGCCTTTGGTACGGGAAGCCCTGACTGCTTTCGAATAATTTTCGGTTTCACTCTCTTTGGCGGTGGTTTTGGTTTCTTCCTCAAAGATGCTGCTTCAGATGACTTCTTTGCCTTGGTTGAAGGTCCTTTCTTTTTGGGTGCCTTCTCAGGCTCTGGAAGCGTTTCTTCGGTTTTTTCAATAGCCGGTTCTTCTTCTTTCCGTTCTGGTTGTGTTTTTGCAGACGTCACTATCACGGTCTCCGGTTCACCCATCACTATGCTACGTTCTTTGTCACGCATGTATTGTTTTGCAGCGGCCACTATTCGAGTAGCACTTTCTAATCCCAGTCCATCAACACGCTGTGCAACACCATGTGGGTCAGCTCTAGAGAGTCGCGCAATAGAATTGTAACCTGCGGATTCAAGGGTCAAAGCCATCTTTCCTCCAATCCCCGGAATCTCAGATAAGGAAGGTCGTTTTTCGAATCCACCTTCTTCGTCACCTACAACATTAGAAGATCCAGATACTGGTTTCATTGCCTTCTTAGCATCTGTAACAAGCTTCTGTGCTCCAGAACTGCTTAATCCTTCAACCTTCTTCGAAAGAGAATCACCACGTGCACGGGATAGTTTTTCAACAGATACATATCCAGCCATACGAAGGCGTTCAGCCAATTTCTCTCCAACACCAGGTAGCGAAGTCAATGGAATATCACCTTCCTCGGGAGGTATTGGTTTTGGTACTTTCTTTGATGCGGATTTTGATGGTTTCTTAGGAGCTGTCTTCTTCGTTGGTTTCTTGGGAGCAGTCTTCTCCTTTGGTTTCTTAGTAATCTGTTTTGGCGCTTTCTTTGGAGCTGGTGTCTTTGCTGATTTCTTAGAGGGTTCCTTTGATTCTTTTGGAAGCGTTTTGGTCTGTTTCTTGGATGGCTTCTTGGATTCTTTCTTTGGAGCTGACGGCTTTGGTGATTTCTTGGAGGGCTCCTTTGTTTTCTTTGCTGTGGTAGCATCTTTCTTTGGTGCAGTTTTCTTCTTTGCTGCCACTTCCACTACGTCTCCCAGAGTGGTTTGAACTGGCTTCTTGGATTCTTTCTTTTTCTTAGCCATTTTTATTCCTCCAATATGTCCTCTTCTGTATCCAGAGGTATGTCCGCGACTAAATCAGATCCTTCTGTGTCAGATTCGGTTTCGTCCTCATCAGATTGAAGTTCAAATCCTGTAATTGCGTCTCGTATTTTGCTTGCTACGGTTTCTGCATCGTACTTTTTCTTTCCACCTGATTTGTTCACAATTGTCACAAGACTCTGAGCGAATTGATCAGCGTACATCGCAAGAATGCCTGCACGTTTCGCCTTTCTTTTTGCGGTTTCCCTTCTAGTGATGAATCTTCTAAACTTCCTACCAGCATCTTCCAGTGCAAGTTTAATTTCTCTTAGCAGCACTTCGTCTTCTGCAAGCGCCTGCTTCGATTGACCTTTGAACATAACATGAACATAAGCACCTGCGACATGAATGAATACCATTAGAGATCCACGAGGGACACCATTATCGAATGTTGGTACTTTGTAATTCTTCCAATTAACCGATGTAGTTGCTTTCCAAGTTGCACAGTCACTGTTATCTCTAAGTTTTGGCACCCTATTTACGAAACGCCAAAGAACCATATTAGCCGATGTTGCATTTTTTATTTCTCCCCCAGAGGCTATACATACTTCAACTGCAAAAGATAGCCCTTTTCCAGAAGTCGGCTTCCTTGTCACAGCAGTAACAAAATCTGGATTGAAGGCTTTCCTGATGGTTTCCTCAAAAACCTCCTCTCCGACAGGGACGACTGTATCTGTGGGAGGAGCAATATAATCTTCATTGGAGAAGGCTTTGTAAAGCAATTCAATTTCGGTTTTATCAAGTGTATCGGCAGGAGTAGATGGTGTAAGGGTATCCAAATGCCTAATTCGGAGGTCCTTGTTTGCCGCCTGAATGATGGAGCGTGCCTTGTTTGTACTCAATCGACAGAACGCTTTTGTAAGAAAGCTTCGGATATCAGGTTCAAAAGACTCTCTGAGAAGATCTTGGAATTCTCCAATCCTGATACTTGCAGGATGAGGTTGGGCATATTTCGGTTCCTCGGGAAATGCCTTTACTTTCCGTGGAAAAACATGTGCCACACCGTAAGGATCGACAAAAACTATTGTAACATGTGAATTAAGAAGCGAAGCCATCTCGGAATATGTATCGGCATAACCGCGTCTGTATTGAATATTCAAATAATTTAATCTGATGAATGTGCCTTGTTTGAATGGAAGGTCCATTTCTATTGGACCACCGACATAATCCTTAGTGTTGGCAGTTGTTGTATAGAAATCTGCTACTGATGCTTTTTCGGACGTAAATCTCTGTGAAACTGTAAAAATGGGTTTGCCAGTGGTATTTTGAGAGTCACTGAATGCAGAAGGTGCTCCAAATCCCTGGCTACCTCTCGTTTGACGCAGTTTTTCCGATTTGCTCGAGGCCAAGTATATACCGAACTTCTCAAGGTCCTTAGGAACCATACCTACTCCATTATCAAAACAGATGAACTCGTAGACTTTGAATCCTTCTTCATCATCGAGTGGTATAAGATCAGGCATGAAAACTTCAGTTAGTTGCATCACCACAAGAGGCTCTCTCTTGTTGATTAGCGTCCTATAGGGCATGAGAAATTTCCTGAATTGAGTGAGTCTATCATCTAGACTCTCTTTTCTTCTGGGAGGGATTTCAACTTCATTTCCAGCTCGAATATCTTTCTCAAGTTTCTTACTGAGCGCGATTGAGTCGTAGGTAATCTCTTCAACCTTTTTCTTAATCTCCTCTGCAACCTCAGGTTCTAGACTATCTGATAATCGTGGGTGTGA
>JARGGA010000184.1 GCA_029210805.1 Candidatus Thorarchaeota archaeon | reverse complement strand
ATCTCTCACCCGATGAAGTTAGACGTGTTTTGAGAGAAGGCCAACCATTAATTCCTCAGTATACAGACCGCTCCACTCCCATAGGTGCGCTCGTTAGTGATTCAAGCAAAATAGCAAACGAAATTCGTCAGATTATTAGAAGTGGTCACTATGCTGGAAAACCACTTACACCAGAAACACTTCGAGAGATTCAACAGCACGCAAAATATATGCACAAAGCTCTATTTGATTCTTCTACCGAATTCATAAGATATGTAAAACGAAATATGCCAAGTATCTTAGAATCTATGGAACATATGCTTAGATCCAAAGGTGAAAATGTTCTACTCATCAGCCTTAGATTAGTAGGGGCTAGCTAGTGCATTAGTAATTGCGTTTCGTAAGGAATTCCGAGAGTGCTATGAGAAATTCTTTGTACTTTGGAGTCAATGCAGGTTCTGCTCGATCTAATGCGGATTGGCCTTCTGACAAAAGCTGTTCCATAAGGTTCTTAGTTTCGGCAAGAGCGCCGCTTTCAGAGAATATCTCACGAACCTTTGTCACTTCATCAGAGGTCATGTTGGAATTTCCCAGCAAGGAATCAAGTATGCTTCTCTGTTCAGCAGTCGCAAGCTGGTATGCTTTGAGGACCAACATGGTTTTTTTCCCCTCACGGATATCGCCATCAGTTGATTTGCCAGTAACTGATTCATCACCAAACGATCCTAGTATATCATCTTGTATTTGGAAAGCTTGACCAACTTTAACACCAAACTCACTGAGGGCAGAAATTTGTGATTCTGTGGCACCTGCAATTGTAGCGCCCATTGAGAGGGAATTGTCAAAGAGGACAGCGGTTTTGAGAGCAATCATTTCCAAGTAGATTTCAGGTGTGGTGTCAGGCTGGTCAATCATTGTCATTTCGAGCATAACACCATCAGCGAGGTTTTCGTAAGAAGTCTGATAGAGCTTCAGGCATTCAGCCGTTACCTCAGCAGGCAGATTAGAATCGCTGATGAACATTGAGCCCATGTTTATCAAAGCATCGCCGCCTAGAATCGCCATCGTCATCCCATAATCTTTGGCTTTGTTACTGTCACTGCGTTTTTCTTTGTACATATCACGATACTTCGCATGAAATGTTTTTCCGCCTCGACGAGTTTCGTCATGATCAATAAGATCATCATGCAAGAGTGATCCATTGTGAAGCGCTTCGATAGAGCATCCTGCACGATATAGATGTTCTATTTCTATTTCTGGTTTTACTGCCTTGTATCCAACAACAACCAGAACAGGACGGAGTCGTTTTCCTCCACGCATGAGGTATTCTTTCATATTCTCATAGAATTGGACATGCCATTCGCCGAGTTTACTAACCCGATCGATCTTCCAGTCAAGATAACTACTCAAAGCAGCATTGACTTTTTCGACCTCGTCATCCCAAATTTCCATGAAACTGGACATCTTCTCCACTCGCTGATTCAAAGGCGGCGTACGCCTTTTTAGAGTTTCTGAATTTGTCGAAAAGCTCTTCTCGAATAAACGATGTTCTTCAGCAAGCTTAGAGAAACACGGTTCCTTTCATGACAGTTACAGCGGTACCACTAACTTTCACTTGCTGTATATCATTCTGAGTCCCTTGCACTTCAACAATGACCTTCCCAGGTCTATCCACAGAGTATCCCTGTTCGATGACGATGCTTGATACGGTATTAATCGAGGATATCCATCCATAATGGACCATGTACGATCCTTGACATCCCGCTGCGGCACCCGTGACTGGATCTTCTTTTACACCCAACCTTGGAGCAAAGTGTCTGGCATGTGCATCAGAGGTGACTTCCAGAGCATCTTTTGTGAAAACCTGAATGGCGACATAATCTGCATCCTTTGATAATTCATCCAATTTTGCCCAATCAGGCTTGACTCTTTTAAGAGCCTCTAAGCTGATTACAGGAACCATTAGAGTAGGTAGACCAGTGTTAACTGTCTGAATAGGATAGAGTGACATGATATCTACAAGTCCTATTCCAAGTGCATCGGCATATTCTACTGAATCATATGTTGCCAAGAATTGTGGTTTCTTATGTGTGATTTGAACTTCATGCAGACCGGTAGTGTCATTGCGTACAATCTCAACCTGAAGTATTCCAGCGTTGGTCTCTAGACTGAACATAGTGATATCCTGAGATATCTCTGCCATGCCTTCCTCTACAAGTGAATGAAATGCTGCAATGGTAGCATGACCTGAGAAGTCTACTTCACCTGAAGGTGACATGTATCTAAAACGATAATCTGCAGAATATGAACCTGAAACAAACACAGTTTCACGAACATTAAGTTCTCGAGCTATTTTGTGAATACCTTCGTCACTCAGATTATCAGTACCCAAAACAACACCTGCAGGGTTGCCACCAAAAGGCACCTCAGTGAATGCATCAACGTGCATGAATTTCAATTCTTGCCTCCGCATGTTTCTTTCACCAGAATATATCAGATGAAATCACTTTCGCTAATTAATGATTGTCTACGACAGTGCAGTCAAAGCGTAGATTTACTGACCCACGACCTCGGTTCCAGCAAAGGCCATTGTAGGCATTACATTAGTTGAATGCACTTCAACATCTGATGCAATTAGAATCTCCTTCTGGAGTGATTCGTAAAGATTGCCAACAAGTAATGCATACTTGATATGCCCTTTCAGTTCTCCATTCTCGATCAGTCTTGCATTCCTTATCTCGTTTGAGAAAGCACCTGATAACGGATCCACTAGTGGCCAAGCAAAGTGTTCTATGTAAACTCCACGCTTAATTTCCGAGATGATTTCATCTACAGAACGACTGCCCGGAGATACTTCAAGTGTAGTTGGTCTACACGAGGTAGCGCTTGAGAATGCACCATGAGCGTCTCGGCTTTGTCTTCTAAGTCCATTTCCGGTTGATTTGAGTTCTAGATGTGCAGCATTGTAACTGTCAAATAGATATGACTTTAGAACGCCGTTCTCAATCAGATTGGTTTTCTGTGTTGGGACACCCTCATCATCCACAACTGCACTCATAAGGCCTCTCTCTGAACGACCATCGTCTACTACTGACAGATTCTCATGTGCAACACTATCGCCAACCTTATCGGTCCATGGACTCGAACGATTATTGATATTCTCTGCAGATGCAGCGTATCCAATTAGAGAGCCCAACATTTCGCTGCCTTCACTTGGCGCAAGGATTGTAACTGCATCAGACCATTTCTCTTTGAAGGGAGAAGCAGTAATCACGCTCAATGCTTGAGTGCGCAGTTTTTCCCCTTTTGCTGTAAAATCTGTTTCAAATAGTGACCTCGACCAGACTCGCTCGACGCTTTCCCCAACCTGGCCATTATCTTCAGCCTTTGCGGTGAAGTATCCAAAGACAATGGTGGATTTTGAACCTGCATCGACACCAAGTGAGTTCACAACTTTGAATTCAAGAGCGCTAGCCCTGAGCACACCATTCGGTACTGTTACTTTTTCAGACTTGGCGGCCTCTACAAGTTCCATGCATTTATCGGCCAAGATGGAACTATCTGCGTTGGCTGTTTGGCTATCAAAGAAGCGGTCTGAGTTTCCAGAAACTTTCTCTGCTTCTGGAAGTGAAACAAATTTGGGATCTTCATTGCTTATGGTTGCAATTGACATGGCTCGCTTCACAACGGTTTCAATCTTTTCTGTTAGAAGTGTTGAACTCGTGAAACCGATTTTTTGTCCAAGAAGGAATTTCAGTCCAACGCCAAACTCAGTTTTTGTATCACCTATCTTTGGTATATTATCATCGAGATAGATACTCGAAGTGTTTGCACGTATAACAAAAGCTTCAGCCTGAGAAGCTCCGTTTTGCTCAGATAAAGAAACAAGTCTGGAAGCTGTGTCACTTATATCCATTCTATCCACCTCCGACTACAATATTCATCCTCATATGAGGTCCACCTGATGTAACGGGAACCCAATCTTCCTCACCCTTTCCGCATGTTCCACCGGAAAACTCGAGTGTATCTCCAACCGCATCAACAGTCTTCAGTATTTCAAGAACCTTGCCAGTGATTGCCATGCTGCGAACAAGGTCAGTAAGCTCGCCATTTTTAATCAGATATCCTTTGAGACTCGTACATTGGACGCCGCCCCCGACAACATCTTCCATGCCAGAGTGGGATTTGATAATATAGATACCATCCTTTGTATCTTCGATAATCTCGTCTTTCTTCCATGTGCCTTTATCAAAGAATGTGTTAGACATTCGTGCAAATATCCGACGGTTGTAATCTTGGGCCCTACCATTTCCTGTGGGGGGAACTCCCATAACAGCAGCAGTTTCGAGAGTCTGCATGTAGCCCTTGAATATACCATTCTCTATGATAGTAGTTCTCGAAGACGGAGTTCCTTCCGAATCAAATGGATAGCTACCTCGAAGTCCGTCAATACTCCCATCATCAATCATTGATACTTGTTCAGTCCCGACCTCAGACCCAACAAGTCCGGTTAGGAAAGATCGTTTCTTGACAACTTCATCAGCTTCACTTGCATGGCCACAGACTTCATGTGCAATAAGCCCGGCAATATCACCATCAACCACTGCGATAATCTCTCCTGAGGGAGCCTTTCCAGCAGAAAGGAGGTCCACAGCCCCTTTTGCTGCTCCTGATGCAAATTCATTTGTGTCTAATGACCTAATTAGCTCGTATCCTGCAAGTCCGCTTTTGGCATCAAAATCATACTGTACGCGGGACTCATCTTTTGCTACTGGGTTAACAAAAGTGGCAATTCTTATTTCGTCCCATTCGAGTCGGGTTCCTTCAGAGTTTGCTAATCTGTAAACTGATTTTCCATCCTTATACATTGAATTCGTATTGACGACTTTTTCATCTACTTTCTGTGCTTTATCTAAGCTCATAACAAAATCGAGTTTTTCTTCTTCCGTAATGTCAGAAGGGTCTTCCTTGGTTTTCTGCCATACCGTTTTTGTAGGGGCAGGAATCCCAGAAAGGTCAATATCTGTTCGGGAGTGCCGAGCATTATGTTTCGCTATTTTTGTCGCTTGCGAAAGCAGATTCTCCAAGACCCCTAAAGATAGTGAATCAGTAGTTGAGGATTGTCCCCAGCATTCACCAACTAGTACCCTGGCCACAGTTCCAGCTTTGGTGAATCTACTTAATCTACGTAGGTCACCGTTTACAACACGTATTGAGGTCGTTGCAGAATCTTGATGGCGAATATCAGCAAAGGATACTTCGTTGTCACCAATTGTTTCCACAGCTTTGCCCATCATATCAAGCATGGATAGTCACACTTGCTGGGACATTCATGGGATAGATAAGGCTTTGGAGCGTAGCAAGCTTATCCCTTCACAGACCATCTGTGACGGTCTCGTTGGAGTTCTCGATTCATATCAGCTGTCCTCTCACGTTCATATTGCTCCTCTTCTGTAGGGTCGCTATAACCACGTCCTCGCATGCTTGGCGCAAGAAGAATCATCATAATAACAATCACGATGAGAACAGCAGCACCAACAAAGTACATTGATTGCATTTTCTAAACTCTCAATCAAGGGACTTGAAAGAAGATTGAGATATGCAAACTCAAGAACCTTGAAGATAGCCTCTTCTCACTGATTCATCAATCAACCACAAAGCATAATCCCAGAGTTCCTTCGACCCATCCTCGATGTGCTTGTTCCGTTCAATTACTTCACTACGTTTGATATCGTGCTTTTTCCATGAGGTGCCTTGAGTATTGAAGTTCAGAAGGAGAGGTTGCAGTCGATCAAGGGCTGCGGCAAACCTAGCCTCTTGAGTTGTACGCTCTTCAAATTCATCCCACATTAATCGAAGATCTTTTGCTTGATCAGCAGGAAGAAGTACGAATATCTTCTCTGCTGCTTCAATCTCTCGCTTCTCCTCGTCTTTGGCAGCCTCATAATCATAACAGAATGTATCCCCAGCGTAAATTTCAACCAGGTCATGTATCAAAACCATCTTCATGACCCTTGAGATATTGAGATTTGAATCATTGGAGTACTCACCTAATAGAAAAGCCATCATGGCAAGATGCCACGAGTGTTCAGCATCGTTCTCCTGGGTTTTATCCTGAGTTACCAATGTTTGACGAAGAATCCGTTTTAGTTTATCAGTTTCAACTATGAATTGTAGCTGTTCAGCTAAGCGAGTTGTTGTCATGGTTCAGTCTTGAGCGCGATTCACGTCGAGGGTATCAGTCATTCGGCTTAGATAAAAGAATTCATGAGTGGATTCTGAAATGACAAACGTGGACTTGGAGGAATAAGGATGTACAAACACAAAGGCAATCAATCAAGAGTGAGGGGAGTTCTCATTTCTTTGATTCTTTTGCTAACGGTAATTTTAGTTCAATGGGGATGGCGCATTATACCTGATATTGTGTTTGAACTCGCTGTTGTTTTCTTTCTAGCTTGCGTTGTCTGCTTTGGTTGCTGCTTGAAAAGTGCAGAAGCCAAAGACATTGCAGAATTTCCCACAACGCTCTAGGAAGACAATAGGCGGAGCAATCTTCCTTACTCTCAAGAAGAAATCACACATTATCGTTTGAAGAAGAAGGATAGGTGGCGGGTTCGTGGGAATCGTGGTAGGAGGGGGGAGTTTCGTAATTGAGGGCATGTAACGAAAAACTAGCCCATGCACCT
>JARGGA010000183.1 GCA_029210805.1 Candidatus Thorarchaeota archaeon | reverse complement strand
GATGATATTTACTACAATGTAATATGGAATAATGATCAAAAGGTCCTCGCTCTGATGGATAATAATATCGATATCATTGGCGATATGATTGATCCAGCATTCTTAGGTGCTTTGATGTCATCTCCCGAAATTGGAATTGAAACTACTCCGAGAAATGGATATGGGTTGTATACTCTGAACTGTCAAAAATACCCATTAAATATTTCATCTTTTAGAAGAGCGATCGCGTTTGCTCTTGACAAAGAGCGTATATCATCAGAGCTCTGGGATGGTTTCTCAACACCTCAAGATTCAGTAGTACCTAGCATTAATCAATTTTCAATAGAGGATCAATTGTCATTTCATTATTATGATGCCAACGTTGCACGAGGTAATCAATTATTAGATGATGCTGGCTTCTTAGATGTTGATAGTGATGGTTTTCGTGAAGCCCCTGATGGATCTGATTTCCAGATAAAAGTCGAAACATCCCAAGGACACCCTGTTGCAGTTGGTGCTGGGGACATCATGGCGGAAGCACTTCAGACTCTGGGAATTGACGGCGTGTGCGAACCAACTGATTTCTGGATCTATTTAGATGCAGTCCAGAATCATCGAGATTTTGATATCGTGTTTTTTGGCACAAATTTCATTGATTACGGTGTTCAGTGGCTCGCAACAGATTACGGGTCCGATTATGTCGATGTTCCTGGTTTCAATTATCCTATGTTTGAGAATGATACTTATGACTCATGGATAAATCAGCTACTGCATTCAGGGAACTATGAAGATGTTTACGATGCTGCAATAGAGATGCAGAGAATTATTGCATATGAATGTCCTACCATCATCGCCTACAATAATCTGTATATCTCTGCATATAGGACTGATATGTTTGAGGGATTTGTGAATGATTTCTCTGAAGGCGTTCATAGTTGGTGGACAAATCAAAAAGTGCATCTTCAGGATGGACAAGGTGGACCATATGGAGGTACACTGAGATGGTTTCTGCCCCAGGATGCTGGAACTTCCAATGTCATGTTATCAACAAATGTCTATGATAACTATATCTTTGAAGCATTATACGACAGTCTCCTCAAAGTCGACCCAAATGGTTTCTTCGTTCCATGGCTAGCAGAATCCCATTATGTAGAGAACCACTGGGATAATCCCGATGTGCTAGATGGGCAAACGCGCAAACGTCTTTATTGATGCATTGTCAGTTTGGTGCTTCAAAGTCTTCAGGTTGTTGTAGTGCTCCGGCTTTTCTAATTTGATAAAGTCGTAGCAATCCAATTGGCACAACAATGCATAACCAAATAATCAGGTCTCCAATAGTTGCCATTAGAAAACTGACATTGTCTGGATCTAGCAGCATTTGACCTAGGTACATCATCTTGACCAATGGGAATACCAGGACGAGGCCAAATACCTGTTTCAATTGTACTGCGTTTACTCTACATGCAAGTTTGGGACCAATCTGGGCCCCAATCACGATGCCTATTCCAAGTGCAAGTGCATAGAAGGGGTCAATATGTCCTCCAATCATGTTTCTGACGGTTCCAGCTGAAGCTGTGAATATCATTGTGAACATGGAAGTTGCAACAGCAGCATGAATTGGAAGTCCCATCAGGATTGTCAGCACTGGGACAACAACCGCTCCTCCTCCTATTCCTAAGAGTCCAGCTGATATTCCGCCAATGAACCCACCGAAAAGAGCTAATGCTAGTCTGTTTCTGGATAAGCTGGAAAAATCAAAGGATGCAACATCATCCGCTTTTCCTCTTTTCTTTGCAAACAGCATCTTCAGCGCAACAGGGAAGAGTGCGACTCCAAAAATAATTCGGAGCACATAATCATCAATGATGAACTCTCTCAGAGCGACACCAACAAGTGAGCCAGGGACAGTCATAACTGCCAGAAAGAGTCCCGGTTTGAATAATATCGGACGAGGATTTTGTCTATAGTACGCGATTGTACTTGCGACTGCCACAAAAAGGGCAGCTACCAGAGCTGTTGCTGGCGCTGTTTGTGCTGTCAATCCAAAGATTATGATCAATAGAGGTGTATTGATGATACCTCCCCCAATACCAACCATTGAGGAAATTATTCCTACACCCACAGCAAAAGCAGCAATTAGCATGATTTCTATAATCATTTCTTGCATTGTTGGTTCGCACCTAAACTGCCCAAAAAGCGACCCCTACTTAAACATCTGCGTATGTTCGCAAGCATACAACAAGAATAGGATATCACTACGGAGTTTTCCTTCTACCTATCCAGAAGCATCCCGAGAATGCTATTATGGTCCCGATGAGAAGCAACACTAAACCTAGATTTTCGAAATATTGAATTCCTCCGCTTACTGATAGACTCACAAAGCCAATGACGTCAATAATTACACCAATGATTGCGATGAATCTTCCGGGGGCAGTATTGTAGGTTAGGAATTCGGGGACTTTTTCCTCTACTAGCAATATTGTAGGTTTATCCGACACTCGAACTTGAGTCTTGAAAAACCTACGACCATCTTCAGTAATGTATCCCTCAAGCTTTCCTTCCTTCACTAGCTCCTCAATGAGGGTTCTCGTGTCCTCCTCATCTGTGTCAACCGCCTTTGCGAGAAGTTCTATGGCGCTAACATCAAGACCCATGATGTGATGGACGAGTATCTCCTTGTCATCCATAATTTTCTCTCCAAAATCAAATCATAGGAACAACTGAAATAAATCTAATGTACTGCGCTTTCAATTTGGGGGGCCAACTTCTCCTTTGCGATAGCAAACTACTATGAATGACAAGACTAGCAGTCCTAGAAACATCAGTATGAAATTTAGATTTCCAAACAAACCCAATGCCAATCCAAGCACAGCAAGAATTAAAAAAAGAACAAGAAACTCAATTAATCCGATAATCTGCCTATTTGAAAGTCCTTTGTTTGATTTTTCTGCATTAGCTGGTTCCCATAGACGCCTGATTGGTTTGTCTGATTTTTATATATTTGCCCTGTAGAATCTCTGCCAATCATTGCTGAACTGCCCTTCTAATCGTCCCTCTCTCAATAAACCAGTTATGATACCTCTGACTTCGTCCTCGCCAATTTCTAGTTCAGCTGCGATTAGGGCAATTGAACTAATGTCCCGTATCATGATGAAGTCAATTACTGTTTCCTTCTCTATGTCCACGACTAGATCCTCTCTATTCTTTCTCTTTCATGAACGATTTTGAACTTTACCAGATAATTGTAACTGCTTCTTGAAGCCTACATCTTTATCAGGTCAACTAAATGCCACTTAAATCGAGATGACCGATCAAGAAAACATCAAGGTAGCGGCACCAGAGAAATGGATGGACGGTTGGGACAACATCTACAAGCAAATGTTAGATGCCAGTGATGCGGACCTAAGAGAATTAGAGGTTTCCCGACCAGTACGTCAATTTGCCCATGCCCTTAATGTTTCTGAAGCTGATTTAGCGAATCACCACATTCTCGAACTGGCATCAGGCGATGGAAGCACTGCATGTTATCTAGGACATTTGGGATGCAAAGTTGAAGGTGTCGAAGCCTTAGCAAATGCGGTGACTATAGCGAATAGACGTATTAGAATGCTAGATCTTCAAGACAAAGTATCAGTAAGACTCGGTGACATTGATGGTTGGGACCTTGGAATCGAAACGTATGACTCCATTGTGATTATCCAATCTCTTCAATACCTCTTTGACAGAACAATCCCACGACTTGAGGAGATACTTGCAGCAATTCGGCCAGGTGGCTTCTTTGTTTACTCAGGAAATATCCTTCCGCATTTTGTAACTGAACCCCCAATTCGATTCATTACACGTTCCGAACTCATTAGCCACTTGGATGGCTGGACGCTTCACTGCTTTGGTGGTGATGAATCTATAATAAAACCAGGAGATCTCAGGGGCTATATATGGACCGTGGCTCGTAAACCAAAATGAATCTGAGATTTTCAATCTGTAACTTAACTGCGCTGATGCTACGTCTTATTATAGAATGAATCTACTGCTGTATGAATCAAACCTCTTTCACGGGTGAAGCGTTGTGGATTCGCAAACACACTTTCATCAGGCCTTCTGGACAAAGATCTGCGTAGTGTTGATTTCGCTGCATATTCCTTCTCCGCTACGATTCTGTGTTTGAATCACAACGATTTCACCCTCCTTGTGGCTCCTTGGATGCCTTGTGTACTAAGGAGCACAAGGAGTATAATAGACGTTCTGGTCCATTACTCCTTTAGAAACACATTACTATAGCTATTTCAAAATGTTTTATGTCCAGAGGTCGGGTAAATGACGTCACAATTATCTACAGGAGTGCTCACTGTGCTGCAAATCATTGCAGCATACGGGCCAATCAGTCCGCATGAAATTTGTGACAAGGTTGATCTGTCACCTCGGACAGTAACGCTTGCTTTGGGTACCCTAACTCAGGAGAAAATCTGCAAGAAGGTTCCTAACCTTATCGATATGCGAAAGCCCCTCTACTTATTGAATCACGAACAGGCAAAATTGATTCTTTCGGAATATGGGCTGGATTCGGTTATTCGTACTCCCCCAGGTGGCATGGGCTGGAGACCGTAATCCGAACCATTGTTTGGCACATGTAGAAGACTCTAAAGCAAGAAATACTATAGACACTGGTTGTATCATGGTAGATTCTGTGATTGAATTCCTTAGGCACAGTAGAAAGAAAGAGCGAGTAAGCTATAGGCATGATACAAAAGAAATCAACCTTTCTGGAATGAGTATTTTTGAGGTTGACCTCACTGAAGCCGGTGCTCTTTCAGAGTTGCGAACCCTTGATGTTAGTGAGAACAGATTGGAACATGTCGAGCTCGACTTTCTCTCAGATTGCTCCGACCTTCGGACAATTAATCTTGGTGATAACAGGATCCAAAAGCTTGACATACCCTCTCTCAGAAATCTATCTCACCTTGAAGAATTGTTACTTTCTAATAATCTCATTAAGCATGGTAACTTCGATGGTCTTGCGGGATGCAATCACCTCGAGGTTCTTAATCTATCAAACAATCACATGCATGAGATTGATCTTAGTTTTCTTAGCACCTGTCCCAGCCTCACTACTCTGAATCTGCAGAATAATCAGCTTGCAAGCATCGACATGAATGACCTCGAGAATTGCCGAATGATACAAAATCTGGATCTCTCGCACAACTGGATTCGAGAAATTGATTTGGGTCCTTTCTCCGACAACAAGAACCTGAAGCATATTGATTTGAGTCAGAACCCTTTAAGCAGAATAGATCTGGCGCCTCTCACCAATTGCCACGCCCTAGAGAATCTTATTCTAGATTGGACCCAGATAATGGAGTTGGATATCTATCCCCTTTCTAAATGCCATAA
This sequence comes from Candidatus Thorarchaeota archaeon, assembly GCA_029210805.1. Taxonomy (GTDB): domain Archaea; phylum Asgardarchaeota; class Thorarchaeia; order Thorarchaeales; family Thorarchaeaceae; genus MP5-2226. The sequence continues at coordinate 1,309 of JARGGA010000183.1, read as the reverse complement.
CCTGCGAAAGCTTGGCATTTCTCATAATCGTGTGGAAATAATTGACCTATATCCTCTGATTGCTTGTTCCAAACTTGAATCACTTGACATCTCTGGAATTAATGCGATGGATATTGATTTGTGGCCTCTTTTTTCATTGCCCCATCTAAATGAAGTTGAAGTTTCAAGAAGAACAAATCTTGAGATACGGGGTGCACCCATTTCCATTTCTTGGCTTAAGGGATTAGATGGATTACAGGAGCGTGTTTCCTTTGTGGATGTGAAAGCGATACTTGCCAAGGTTGGTCTTTCCGGATTCATCAAGTATGCTTCTACTCTTGAAAGAAAAGCCGGTCCCCTAGGCCGGTTCTATCTACGAATGTTCATCTTGGAATCCTTTGGATTTCCACATTTCATAGGGTTTGATGGAGATGTTATTCAATTGCTTGAATCAATTGAAGATACAGGCGACTTTCAGTTGATACAAAGCAAATTGCGAACGAACCTTCTCTTTGAACTTGATAATCAGCTTGCCAATGGTGGCTCTACTCATTTTCTTGATCTAGATAAATCAAGAACAATTCCTGAATTGGCTGTTTTAGCTCCCAGAGTGCTTGATTTGCGGAAGCAAGAAGTTGAATCTATCCTTCTTAATTCTCGCGAAGGCCGAATTGATTTGACTCCCTTGTGGGAAACCAGCTATGGCTTTGAGATGCTAAGTGCATTATGTTTAGGATTATCCACAGATGAAAAAGGATTGGATACTATTCGAAGAGAATTATCAAAACTTGGGATTCAACTTGATACCGTCACCGCTTCAGAAGTTCATACTTGGGAGAGCAAACTATCAGAAGGTCTTAGACAATTCATTTTCATGCGTGCTCTTCAGTGCAGCTAAGGTGGAATAGAAATCTATTTTGTCTGATTGCGCGTGCCTTCTCTTGAGATGATGCTGTCTCCATCGCCTTCCTCGAGATTCTCACACCTTGACATGACGAATAATAGATCTGAAAGTCTGTTGACATACCGAATAATCTCAGGGTTCACAGGATTATCACGAGCGTAGAAGAATATTCTTCTCTCTGCTCTTCGGCAGACTGTTCTCGAAACATGAAGAAATGCCGCTCCCTTTGTTCCTCCGGGAATTACGAAATTCTTCAGCAAAGGTAGCTCTTCTACAAGTTCATCGGCTATCTTCTCAAGGTGGACAACATCTTCCTCTCCAACTTGTTGAATACCTTCAAGCATCTTCTTGTCTTCAATCGTTTCTTGATTTGTTGCCAGTTCAGAAGCAACCAGAAAGAGTTTTTGCTGAATCGAATGAATGTAA
>JARGGA010000182.1 GCA_029210805.1 Candidatus Thorarchaeota archaeon | reverse complement strand
GCTTGAGAAGCTTGAACTGGAGAGAGAAGATGCTCTAAGATTCGTAAATGCCAAGGATGAAATTCAGAAAATCAAGATTGATAGTGTTGCATGGACCATCACCAAAGGTCGCAGCAGAATTGTAACAATTAATGAAACTCTTGCAGAACGAGCCGAAGAGGCTGAAAAGCTTGTTCGAGAGTTAGAAGAAGTCGAGAAGACTCACGAAACAACTGAGGCGGATATTGAAAACATTGATGCTGAGATTGATCAAATAACAGGTGGCGATTCTGCCAGAATTTCAGAGGAGTTTGGGGTTGCATCTGCAGCAGTCAGTCATATAGAGTCTAACTATACAAGATCTCAAGAAGAACTTGACAAGTTCGTATCTGAAAAAGAAGACTTAGAGGAGCAGTGTCGCCTCGTTAATGAACAAATTGCCAGTGCCAAGGCCAAGGTCCAAGAAAAGGAAACCGAACGGACTCGCTTAGATACAGAAATTGAAGCTTGTACAACAGATATCAAGAGGCTAGAAGATAGCTTTGAGAAAGAGCAATCCAACTACATGGAAACCGCTCAACGCCTTCAGGATCTTAACAATCAGATGCGTGCACTTGACGAGGGAGTGTCTGAGGTTAGATCTGTGATCAAATCGGACGGCAAAGAACTGGGTATGGCTTACGAAGAGGTCCAGGATGCTGAAGATAGCCTGTCAAAGACAAAAGAAGAACTTACTGAACTTCAAAGATTGCTCCCAGCAAAACAGCAGACTCTGAAGGAAAAAGAAGAACTCGAAGAATCCAAAAAAGCTGAACTTGAAGAAACGGAAGGGCGCCAATCGAGAGTTGATGCCGAAGCCAGTGAAGCCGCAAGGATAGTCAGTGAAACAAGAGATGAACTGATTCGTCTACAAGCCCGTCAGGATGCGTTGAAAGATGCAGAGGAATCCTTTCTCAAACGCAAGAGAGCAGTTTCACGTGTCCTAGAACTCCGTGATTCTGGTGAAATTGAAGGAATACATGGACCGGTTGCCGAGCTCGGTAAAATAGACTCCGAGTTCTCGATTGCAATGGAAATTGCGGGTGGAAATAGGCTCACCAACATTGTTGTCGACGATGATGATGTTGCTACTGAATGTGTCAATGTTCTCAAGAAGGAACGAGTAGGTCGAGCATCATTCATACCTCTGAACAAAATAAAATCAAGAGCTCCTGGAAAACTCCCATCAGATGGAAGAGTACTTGGTTTCGCTATTGATCTGGTGGAGTTTGATGAGAAGTTCAGACCTGCTTTCGAATACGTATTCCAAGATACTGTTGTCACAGAGGACTTTGAAACAGCCAAGAGAGTTGGATTCAGTCGCTATAGGGCAGTATCTCTTGAAGGGGATTTAGTAGATAAGTCGGGACTTGTGACAGGTGGATACTTCCAGAAGAGTGGTCCTGGTCTGTCTTTCCAGATGGAAGATAATAGCCCGGAGATTGCTAAACGCCTACAGGGTCTTGAAGAGATACTTGCAGATGTAAGAGAACAACAGAAGGAGATACGTCAGAGAGGGAAGACCCTCGAGAAAGAGATTGAAACTTTATCCAAGGAGAATTATCGTACACATCTGGAAATCAACCAACTTGAGGAACGTCTTGAAGAGAGAGAAACAAAAGTCAAGAATCTTACCGAAAAGATTGCCACAGCAAAACAGACCATTGAAGCACTGGAAGCTCAGGTTAACAGCCTTCGTGAAAGAGATGCTGAGCTAAGTGAGCATCGTGAGACCGTTAGATCTCTTCGGGACGAAGCAAATGAAGCACTTGTGAAGTCTGATGCGAACAAGATTAACCAAGACATCAAAGATTTGAAAGAGGTACTTGAGCATCACAAGCGTGAACGAGAGGACTTGATGGGTGATCTAACAGGTGTGCAAGTAGCACTTGACGAGAGGCTAACTCCGAAAGCAACTGAACTAGAGATGCGAATACAATCGCTTCAAACAGTTCTCCCGGGCCAAGAAGAAGAAGTTGCCAAGCTCCAAGCGGAGTTTAATGAGAAACAAACGGAACTTGACAAGCTTCGAGCAGAGAGAGCAAAGGTTGAGGATGCCGTTAAGGACAAGCGTGTCAGGCAGATTAAGCTCAAGGAAGACCTCAGAAACTCCCGATTCCGTTATGAGGAGATACGAGAGGCTCAAACCGCTAATGAAAAGTCAGTTTACAGATTACAGACGGAGCAATCAAGGCTTGAAACCGATATGGTCGCATGGGTAGCAGAACTAGATTCCATGGCAGATACCGAAGCAGAGCTTGCAGACCGCGCAAGAAGAGAAGAAATCACTTACAGACAGATTGAACAGCTTGAAGAGAAAATCAAAGAACTTGAGCGCGAACAGGAAGCAATTGGTGCTGTGAACCTCAAGTCGCTTGATGACTATGACCTCGAGAAGGGCAAGTACGAAGAGATAGTCGAGAAGAAGACCAGACTGGAGAACGAGCACAAAGAGATCATTGCGTTCATGGAGGAACTTGAGAGAGAAAAGACCCGCAAGTTCCTTGTTGTATACAATGAAATAGCAGACAACTTCGCAACTGTATTTGCAAAACTATCGCCAGGTGGCGAAGCAACCCTCATGCTTGAGAATCCCGAATATCCTCTGATGGGAGGCATAACGGTAAGATCCAAGCCTCGAGGAAAGGAACTTGTTACATTGGATGCCATGAGTGGCGGAGAGAAAACCATAACCGGATTGGCACTGATATTTGCCATACAGATGCATAATCCTGCATGCTTCTATGTCTTTGACGAGATAGACGCAGCACTTGATGATGTAAATGCGCACAATGTTGCCAATCTCATATCAGAGATGTCTAAGAATTCACAATTCATTGTAGTATCACTACGGGAGCCAACATACCGAAAGGCAGACCTACTTCTGGGAGTGTCCAGTCAGGATGGTATGTCAAAGATCCTCTCAGTAGATTTGGAGGAGGTTGCTGACGCAGCATGAGTGATGAAGAGCAATCGCCCTTCTGGGCAACTCCTCCCTATATCCTCCTGACGGACGTTCTCCAACTTGACAAGGTTGAACCTTGGAATGTTGATGTTGGCAAACTTGTTGGTGCATTCTTACGAGAGATGAAACGTATGGGTGACATCGACTTCAGAGTTTCTGGTAATGCTCTGTATTCAGCTTCTGTTATATTCATGAAGAAGACACGAGAGCTCGTTGAACTCGGTATCCTTCCTCCGGAGGCTGTTGAGGACGATGACGACTTTGAGATTCCTATGATTCATCCTCCATTTAGACTTACCAATCGAAGGGTCACACTGCAGGAACTTCTTGTCGCAATGGACCGAGTACTAAGCAAGGGTGTTCGTAGTCGTGCAAGTCCTACAAAGCGCAAGATGAGAACTCGTGTCGACCCATTGAGCTTCACCATGGGGATTAATCGTGCCAATGTCGAGGAGAACATCTCAGAAGTTCTTGAGGACCTTCACAAGATGATGAAGATTGGCGAAATTCTGAAGTTCACGGATATTCTGATGAGTCATACCAGGAAAGAAATTGTACGGGTGTTCTTTGCACTCCTTCATCTTTATGCTCGTGTTTATGTTGATATTTGGGAAGATGAAGAGGGTATCCTCAGGGTAAAACTGTTGGAGCCTCCTGAGGATGGAGAGATGCAACCAGTTCCTACACAGACTGAATTGGAGTTGTAATCAATGAGCGAGGATTCCCTAACTTTAGAGGCTGCATTGTACGCTGCGGGACGCGCACTTACATTGCAGGAACTAGCCGAACTCATTGGAAAGGCTGAGTCTACGACAAAGAAACTGCTTGACGACCTTGGATTTGCGTACAACAAACGTGAAGGCGCCTTGGAGGTCATTGCACTCCCACGAGAACGGTATGTTATGCAGTTGAAACCAGAACTGACGCCTCGAGTTGGGAAGCTGATTCCTGGAGGGCTCCTATCCTTTGCAACCCTTCAAACATTGGTCTTCGTTGCTCTAAAACAGCCTATCGTCCAATCAGAATTGGTTGCACAACGCGGTACTCATTGTTATGATCACATAAGAGACCTTGTTGAGAAAAAGTTTGTAGATGCTATTCCAGAAGGGCGAAGCAAGATTCTCAAGACGACTCCACTCTTTGCAGATTATTTTGGTCTTGATCAGGACCGCATTAAGTTGAAGGCTCAGCTAACCTTTAAGCTGAAACGCATTTTAGCGGAGCAAAAGGAAATTGAAGAAAGTGCATTACATCAGATTAGGTTAGGATAAGATCATCGGACTGAAGTTGTTGTACAAGTTCTTTGTTTTCTTGGAGCCATCTTTGAAACTTCTGGAATTTTACTACACCATTGGGCGGTGCCAATTTTTCCCAACGTGAGAAACTGTTGGTTCGCAGGATTCCACCAGAGTGTTTCAAATGTGGAGCAAATATCAACCCTGAAGAAGTGGACTAGATTGGACCAGACACTGTCAGATGTCCACACTGTGGTGCATCTCTAGTAGTTGAATTTGGCGGGGCTAGACCTTAGCATACTCTAGGAACTGGTTCTCCATAGGGCACCTGAATTAGCTTTCGACCTCCAATCTGTGTCCTCATGACCACACGGGGTCTGCCCTCCCTAGCAGTTCCAACAACCTGTGCTTCCTTTGTGGAATCGAATTTACCTAGAGTCTTGAGAATGTCCTCTGTCTTGCGATTGTCCACAGTCATCAATACTGTGCCCTCGTTGCTCATGTGGAGTGGGTTAAGGCCAAGTATCTCACATAGAGACCTCACTTGAGGGCGTATAGGAATCAGATTCTCATCAAGTTCGAATTCCAATCCCGATTTGGATGCAATTTCATTTAGAGCGACTGCAGTTCCACCACGAGTTGGGTCCTTCATTGCATGGACACCGCCTACCTCAAGACAGGCCTTGATAGGCTCCCAGAGAGGTGCAACATCGCTTGTCAGATCAGTATCGAATTCGAGACCCTCCCTATGGGCAAGGAGAGTAGTTCCGTGGTCACCAATTGGTCCTGTGAGAATAATATCATCACCAGCTTTCGCACCGGCATCACTGATGGGTTGGTCTAGGTATATCTCACCAATGCCAGTCGTTGACATGATGACACCATCAAGAGTGCCCTTAGGCATCACCTTGGTATCCCCAGCAACCATTGCAACACCTAGTGGTTCAATGATATCGTTCAGGGATTTCAGAATAGTTCGAAGAGTATCAATCTCGACGCCCTCTTCCACTATTAGGGTGTTTGTCATTGCAACTGGTCGTGCACCCATAACGGAGAGGTCGTTTATTGTTCCGCAGGCAGTAAGCTTACCCAGATCTCCTCCAGGGAAGAAGAGTGGGTGAACTGTATGTGCGTCTGTACAGACAATGAACTTGGTGTCCCCGATTTGTACGGTAGCACCATCATCCATCTCATCGAGACCTATGGTGCCTATTTTCCTGCGTCCAAAGGCGGGTATAACCACCTCTTCCAGTAGACGCTGCATAATCTTACCACCAGCACCATGAGCGGTTTCAATCTTTGTCATGGCAATTACCTCACAGAGGACAGGCCGGGGAGAGAATTCAACGTATATGAAGACCGCGTTCTGTACGTAGGCATCGCTGTGTACACTAAGTAAGACTTAAAACATCTCCACGATGAGCGACACTGACTTTACCAAGAGGTAGTCTACAATGGGAATTTGGCACGGCAGATCCGGACGCACTAAAACTGGCTCACGACTAAAGAAGTTCCGAAGCAAGAGGAAACATCAGATGGGTCGTGTTCCAACTCAAACCCTCATGGGTGAACAGAAGATAAAAACCCTTGATAGTAAGGGCAAGTCGGTAAACAAGACACCAGTCATCACTGCCAAATACGTCAATGTGACAGATCTCAAGAAGAACACTACCGTTCGTGCTGAGATTCAGGATGTTCAAGAGAACAAAGCAAGCATGGACTACCAGAGAAGAAAAGTCATCACCAGAGGTACAATCATCAAGACCACAGCTGGCGTTGCGAAAGTAACCAGCAGACCCGGTCAGGATGGAGTGCTTAACGCTATTCTCGCTGAGAAATAGTATCTTTCTTCTATTGGGTCGACTAGACCCGCTCATTCCAAAAGAGTGGAATCTAGGATGAATTGACTTCAGCCAAGATGTTGGTGATTATGAATTCCTTTCCCCCAACGATTGCGGTGGCACTACTACCACAATTTGGACACTTCATTGGTGAAAACGCAGCAATCTGAGATGGTACATCTGGATCTACTTCCGAATCGCCTTCATAGTTGCAATCACTGCACTTCAGTTTGCCCTTCGTCTTGGTTACTCGCAACTCCGCCCCTTCTACGACGGTGTTCTTGCTTGCAATTTCAAAATTAAAGATGAGTTGCTCTGGAATGAGAAAGGTGAACTCCCCAACATCCACATTCACAGCAGTCACCCTTACCACATTGTTCTGCTTTGCGGTCTCAACAGCTGTTTCAACAATTGACAGGGCGGCAGAGAACTCGTGCATCTTGGTTTTCCTCTATGTGCCCGGATGATGAGCCCGTTAAGTCATTTCTGATGTGGCACGCTCTTTGATATCTTTTATATGACAGCGTGTAGATGGATAGCCACTAGGCTGCTTGGTTCTGGAGGTAATACGATGTCAAAGGCAAAGAAGGCTCCGAAGAAGACAACTAAGAAGGCAACTGAAAA
>JARGGA010000181.1 GCA_029210805.1 Candidatus Thorarchaeota archaeon | reverse complement strand
CGAACTATTCGTATCCAATACAACAGCAAATTCATAGTCACGATTTGTTTCTTCTACGATCTGTATATCGGGAGCAAGTTTTGAGAGAACCTGATTTGCCAACTTACTGATATCATCGCATGCCAGTGTTGTAACTCCTTCTGGATTGAGAGCTTTGTATAGATGCGAAAAGGCGACCATGGCACATACTGCATCCGGATCGGCGTTATGATGACCAAGTATCAAGACTTCTTTTGTCGTTGACAGAAGGTCTCTAACATTCAATCATTCTTCATCTCCATTAGTCGTTTCTGAAGCCAATCGGACCCAAATTCAGATGCACTCTCAATTGCTTCATTCAGGTTTGTTCCAGTGTCGTATTTTTGAGTGATCTCTATTACAATGTCAATATCCAATTGTTCAGAGAGAGCCAGACTACAGATTACCACCAGGTCGTCAATACTCTTTCTCGGAACGGTGTTAAAGATGTAGTTACTTATCTCATGTTCGCATTCTTCTGCGAGCTGCCCTATTCGTTCTTCGTCGAGTTCAGGTAGCCCAATCTCCACAGTAGGTGTCATCGGGCTCATTGGAGGGTTAAATTGAGCTTTCCAAGCTCGATTGTAATTTCATTCTTCATCTCATTGAGCTTGGTTTCAAGCTCGGTCACTTTCCTGCCTGTGGATTCTGCGCGTCGCTTCAGGGTTTCCTCTCGTTCTTCAAGGTCTGCAGTTAGTTTAGATTTCTCCACCTGAAACATAACTGAACCTACAGCTTTGTAGGCAACCGCATCCTCGGGATGTTTCTTGAGTTCTTCCACTGTAAGAGATATCTCGCTTAGCTCTTGTTGAGTAACAAGATTTTGAGCCTTGAAGGACTCGTAAATGCGTCGCTGATTCTCATAATTCCTGATTTTATCCTCTAGGGCAGGGGGTAATGTCTGTGCCATATTATTAACCACCGTCGCGAAAAACGGCCATTTCTACTGTGCGCCATTTGGTGTTGACTTAAGGGTGTTGCTGCTGCCACCAAAAACCCCGACAAACCTAGACATTGAATAGATAGTCCTTTGAATATAAACCATGTTCTCAGTATCACAGGCTGCACTTAGACTTGCAGTATGTGTCAGAACCCTCCATCGTTGGGACAAATTGGGTAGAATCCAGTGTTCTCGGACTGTTGGTGGACATCAACGTATCTCACTTGGGGAGGTCAATCGACTTCTTGGTAGCATGCACAGAAACCTCATCGAGAGACCTTCAAAGCAACGGTGTGCCATCTATGCCCGAGTATCAAGCCATCTACAGAAATATGCCAGTGACCTTGACCGACAACTCAAGACTCTGACCAATGAATGCAGGGAACGCTTCAGGTCCAGCCCCCTGGTCTTCACTGATGTCGGTTTCGGACTCAACATGAAGCGAAAGGGACTTGCAAAGCTCTTCAGACTTGCAAAGAGCGGTTCCATCCACACTCTCCTCATCACCCACAGGGACCGACTTGTTCGCTTTGGTCTTGAGCTTCTCGAAGGTATCCTCAATGACTATGGGGTCAAGCTTTTGGTCATCTATCAGCCCGAGCAACAGACACCTCAGGAGGAACTGGTCACTGATATGATGGCACTCATTGCGTCCTTCTCAGGTCGTGTATATGGACTCAGAACCCACCAGTCAAAGCACCCTACTCATAGAAGTTGACTCCTTCCTTCTCCAATGCCTCGCAGACTGCGTTCATTATCTCTTCAAGCTCACCATCCTCAAGGTCATACGGGGCAAGACTCTCAGTCACTTCTGTTTCGACCTCATCCCGGTATATTCCCCCCGCTAACTTGGATATCTTCAGATACTTATTGACCTTCTCCACAACCTGTACATCCTCACAATCTCCATTCTCTGACTCAAGAGAGACAATAACATTTTTCCCGCGCACCTCTAGTTCAACGTACCTGAAGATCACATCTTCATGAACCTTTGAGACCTCACCGGAGTCTTCCTCCCCCTCAAGATCAGACTCGTCGATAGATTCCTCATCATCCACTTCATACTCGATAGTATCGTCGTCTGGGACTTCTTCCTCTTCTCTGGATGCAATATACTCTTGATACCTCTCTCTCAATCCACTTTCTTCCCCTTTCTCAAGAGCCAAAGTCTTGACCTCAGTGCCAGCACTGAGAACTCTCCGGGGCAGGGATACTGGTTCAGTGAGGATGAAGAGAGAAAGAATGAGATACTCTTTCATATCAAACTGCCTCCCGGTATTGATGGTACTCACCATGAGTCGTCCCCTTACAAGGGAAAGACCCTGACCTTCAGATTCCTTGACTGGATGCCCCAAGCTGCAGCTAAGGACAAGACCAAAGCCAAGAAGGCAAAGGAGAGTGGGGACCCTCATCGTGCCAGACGTCTTGGGTTCAGAGCCGCGATGTTCAAGGACATGCATCAGCAGCTCATAAACACCATGGAGATACAGCATCTCACGCATCGACTCACTCGACTAAAAGGTAAGGAAGGTTCAGCTGTTGAAGAGATTGTTAGCCTCCAGCCACGTATTGCAGAACTCAAGGGTTCTCGAAGAAGTGCTCCCCCTCGGCTAGTTGTGAGGGGAAACAGAGTGACTCTCCAGATTCCCTTTCTTGCTCCAGATGGTCCTCTTCTCAAGAAAGCTCTTGGCGGTAAGAAGTATAAGACCAAGGCTGGCGTAGATAGAGGATTACGAGTTCCTGTGGTTCTCTCAGTGATGAAGGGGAAGAAGTATCGCGAACTACTTCTCAAGGTAGAACGTCTGGTGAAGAAGAGAGAGCTGCTAAGAAAACAGGCCTATGGTCTACAATCTGTAACAGACAGGAAGAAGAACAACTGGGAACGCAAACGGTCAGGACTGTCATATCCAGGGCACGTCCTCAAGAAGGATAGGCATATAGCCGCCCTGTGGGGAAAGGTACGTCGTCTTGACCGTGAGATTGCCCGTGTAGTTGCTTCTCGTACTGTCTGGTTCTGTGAGGAACACAAGGTAAAGACCCTGTTCTTCGAGGATTTGCGGAGCTTTCAGGGTCATGCCGGTTCAAAGGACCTGTCCTATAATCTGAGCTCGAACCTGTGGGGGAAGATCATTGACACAGTCAGGTACATGCGGGAGTCCCTTGGTCACTCCAAGTACTCCGTGTGGACAGTGAACCCCAGATACACCTCTCAGACCTGTCATGTGTGTGGGGAGAGAGGCAAGAGAGTAGAGGATGAAATCTCAACCTCCGAAAGGAAGGGAGGAGAATACTTCTACTGTGCAAAGTGTGATGAGCACTTTCATGCTGATGTAAACGCGGCAAGGAACATCATCCATGTTCATCCCGGACCCAGTACCGTTGCTGGGCGGACTGCTTAGACTTCATGTCCAGGTTTGTCTAGTTTACAATCAACGGTTTTGTTGAATACATTTTAATTCAAAAGCTAGCTGGGGGGTTTGTCTGTGACGGATTCCACAGCTCGCATACTTGCTGAAACCCAAGCAAGGTAGGAGTTCATGGCGGCTCGCAAAGCAGTGAGGTCACCTGCTTGAATTGTTATAATTAATTGACTTCCATTCTTAGAAAGCATTGCCTGTGCTCTATCGGTTGATACGGAGACAGTTTCGGGTTCCAAAGCGGTAAACAGAATGTCAACCATTTCAGGAGTTTCTAGATCGATCTCCAGTATTGCCTGTCCATTTATAATCCGTTCATTGTTCAATGCCTGGTCTCCGAATGCTCAGAATACGAATTCTAGGTCCAATTTCTACTCCCTCTTTTGCATGATGGAAGCTCCAATGAACTTTTCCACCCGCGTTCCTAAGGAGTGCAAATGCATGACCAGAAGAGCCAGTTATGAGTTCATTTACGGATTCAACAGTGGATATTTCTAAACCCAACAAAGATGCCCAGTACTGGGAGAATTTTATCGTTATTTCTTCGGCATCTGCTAAAACGGCGATTGTAACCAGATTGTTTATTCTATACTTGGTATCGGGAGATACTTCCCGACAGAGAGCCGCGCTTTCCATACGCACCTCATAGGGTATTGAACCATCAGGAGTTATAATTTGTAGATCTCCGGGATTACCTTTGAATGTTGTAATAACAAACGCTGCTTTCGCTTGGGACTGATTAACCCTAGAAAGCAATTCGGACTTACTCATTCCACCCCTATTGAATCGAGAACTATCTGGAATGACAGTATGTAGGTCACGTGCAAAGGCACGAACCCTGTTTGTTGTTCGACGTGAGGTTGTGATAAGGATAGAAGGCAATAGATGTCGCCTTTCTACTCCTCGAGAGGAGTCTCAGAATCTTCGATGGTTTCCACATCTTCAGCTTCGATAGTAGGCTGTTCTATGTTTGGAAGGAATTCCAATTCCTCAATATCATCATCATCTCTTATTGCAAGAAAGTCTCCTGCAACACGTTGAGCGATAGCACGCTTGGCGGCCTTCCCAGCGTCAGTATATGGAACATAAGCACCACCAGCAAATAGAAGACCACATTTGTTACAGGTCCACAAACCTGCAGCCTTTCGCTTTAGCGCCCTAGTTGCACAAGATGGACATCGATGAGGTGCGTTCCTCTTTTTCTCGATATCTAGTACTCTACGACGAAGTTTTGCACCGTATCGGGCACCGAACCGTCCTGTGCTGCCAACTTTCTTTGTCCTTGCCAATTTGTGGCCTCCATATATTATAATGCTCCGATGAGATAGAACCGTATGGGCGCTGTCGGAGTCTATCAGTCGCCCTCCGGTTTCGCTTATTAGCATTGTGTTGAGTGTGTTACTCCGTCACATGCTATACAATAGTATTATGAAAAAGACCTCGGAGTGGGAATATTCCCACTCTTCCGTGTCTTCCTACTTTATGTTCTTAGCTGCTTCTTTGACCAATGCCATAATATCATGAGTGCGATCAATTGCCACGCCCATGCACCAATCAAGATCATCTAGAGTGATTGGACCAGCTCCTCCACCCTTCTGCATTGCACTCATATTGTCATTCTCGTCTACAGCAATGGTTAAACGAGTGTCTTGAACAAATTCTTCTTTCAGAATCGGATCAACGACAAGGTGTTCACCAATTTTCGAGTGGGTGATTTCAATTGCCATGTTTTCAAGTGGAACCTTCAACATGTTGTCAGTCTTGATGAGTTTCTTATCTTCATACTTGTACTCAGGAAACGTTGTGGTTGCCAGAGCTGCATTTACTGCAATAGAAGACGCATCTATCAAGTTGCCGTCATACTCAAGAGGATAGACATCAACAAAGATTGTATAGACTTTCTTTCCTTCTTCTATACAAAGCTTCTTCACATCAACTGTTTCAGACTCTCGAACTCCCCTATCCACTACTCTTGCAAGTTCAATTGAATCATCTTTTGGAGGACCCATCTCAAAGAGAGGTGATGCTATTGGGGACATCTCTGCAGTAACCATGACAAATCCCTCATCAGGATTATCAGCCCATGGTTCACCAACGAGAACCTTCACACCAGCTACCACACTTGTATCACCAATACGAACTAAAGCAGAACCTTCAGCTTTAGCTGGAACTACGCCTACTTCAATTTCAATAGGTCTGAACTCATCAAAGGCTCGCCCATCAATTCGTTCGCTCTTGCTTAATAGGTTACGAATGTACTCGTGATCGATAGTACCAATAACCTCAGAACTCCAATCTCCCATTATTATTCATCTCCTGGAATCTCGGCTTCACCGAGATCATGCTCGAGGTCATCCTCGTAGTCATCATCATCATCGCCTTCGTCCCCTGGTTTTCTAGCATAGGCTAGTTTGAGAGCGTCTTTCTGAAGTTCATGGAGATACTTACAGGAGTTTATTCCCATTTGAGCTGCTTCCATGATCTCTTCCCTTGTGAAAGAGCCATCTTGTTGCAGGAGAACAATCTCATCAGAGTGAGGAATGGTGGCCATTGGGATATCACCTTGACCGTACTTGTCTTCTTCATCACCGAGATCTACGAGAAGGTGCCCATCTGCCTTGCCTACCGCAACAGCGGGTACTAGGCTTCGCATTGGGATTCCAGCATCTGCAAGTGCCAGAGATGCCGCATTTATAGCTGCACAACGGGTTCCCCCATCAGCCTGGATAACTGTAACGAATACATCAATTACTGCCTTGGGATATTCTTCCAAGAAAATTACTGGTTTAAGTGCGTTAGCTATTACCATGGAGATTTCCTTCTCTCTACGGGAGGGAGCAGGTCTCTTTCTGTCAGGCACGGAGAATGTCGCCATCCGATAGACTACTCTCAAGTATGCTCTGTCATTCAATGTTAGATGTCTGGGGTGCAACTCACGTGGACCATAGACAGCTGCTATAATGTAGGTCTTACCCTGCCTGATGGATGCTGAACCATCGGCTTGCTTCAAAACACCTACTTTCAATTCAATAGGTCTGAGTTCATCGACTCTACGACCATCAATCCGTAACCCTTCGGGGCTAATTAGAAAGTCTGGTTTGACTTCTGGACTCATTCTTCCTTCACTTCCTCTTCTTCAGGTTTTTCTTCTTCTACTTCTTCTTTCTCAACTGGTTCGGCATCTGCCTTTTTGTCAGTTGAATCGGCTTCTTCTTCACCAGCTTCCTCCGCATCAACAGTTGTTTCTGGTTCAGGTGCGCGCTCCGGTTCAATTTCAGCCTCTGGTTCAATCATTTCATCTTCAATTGGTGCATCATCATACGATTCATCGTCA
>JARGGA010000180.1 GCA_029210805.1 Candidatus Thorarchaeota archaeon | reverse complement strand
TGAGCTCAGTATCAAATACGTTCTGCTGGTAGCTAAAACTGCAACTGGTGTGATGATAAATGCAATCACGCGGGCAGAAAGCACTACGAGAACTTCAAAGATTGCATCATAGACAGTGTTCGTTGCGTCAATATAGAACATTTCTCTGTAGTTCGAAAATGGCACTTCCAATTCATTCCTGGGTACATAGTATCCATTAATGACTTGTCCTGATTTTTCTCTAAACGGTCCTAGAAACATGGTGACTTTGGGGTCGCCATCTATATCTCCAAGATTACCATCAAAATTGCCTGCAAGCTCTACACCCTTTGGATAAATCGTGTTATCGAATACATCTCTTAGCTCATCGCACTTAGCGATTGCATTTGATT
The DNA here is from genome assembly GCA_029210805.1 of Candidatus Thorarchaeota archaeon. Taxonomy (GTDB): domain Archaea; phylum Asgardarchaeota; class Thorarchaeia; order Thorarchaeales; family Thorarchaeaceae; genus MP5-2226. Next base: position 6,368 of record JARGGA010000180.1, on the reverse strand, counting down.
CTCCTTGGGTTACAATGCATGAGTTTTCCATGTATACATAGCAGTGAGTTCCAACAGAAAGTAGAGTCGCTAGTTCCTGTTCTTCCCCTGAAGGATACGGCACCCACAAGAGTTGTTGATCCCCGAAGCTCTCATCACTCATTGCAAAATCATTTCCAAATCTTTGGGAGGGGGCTTCTGTACCAGAAACCCCCGTTTGAAAATGGCTAGCAAGAGAAGAAAGTCCGGACATATAGAATATGGTAGAAGGTATTGGATTTCCCACAAGAACGACCAAAGCGATGATAGTCGTCATCTTTCGATTACCGAGTCGAGTCATAATCATTTGCTTCTACCACTCAATGCTGTGTATTCGAATATTAAAAACATTTGCTGTTAGAGCAAACGTTTGCACTAATGACTAAGGTGTGGTCCATTTAGCGGTTTATCCGAGAGTGCGAAATATATAGAGAAGAGCTGAAAAGGAGATTGAGCAACATAGAGTTGAGGATAAATGACCGACCTTGCGAAATTAGTACAGGACCTTCCTTTTCAGCCCGGAGTGTATCTTTGGAAAGATGAGAAAGGGGAGATACTGTATATTGGCAAGGCAAAGGAGTTGCGTAAGAGAGTTGGCTCCTATCTTCGCAATCATTCCGAACGACGAACATGGGAACTTATGCAACAAACTCGCGACTTGGAAACCATCGTTACCAATACCGAGCGAGAAGCTTTGATTCTTGAAGCCACTTTAATCAAGAAACATCAGCCGAAATACAATCGTGCTCTGAAAGATGATAGACGACATGCCTGGATTCGCGTCGATTTGAATTCTAGGAAGCCCACGTTTCATGTTACTAGAGAAATAGAGAAGGATGGAGCCAGATATTTCGGTCCCTACAGAAGCACCAAAAAAATGGAACGGCTTCTAGATACGGCCCGTAAGTACATCCCCGTTGCAATGTGTGCTGACCCTACAAACGTTAAGAGAGCATGTATGGATTTTCACATTGACCGGTGCGTAGCCCCATGTGAAGACCGTATCTCAGATGGCGAGTATCGTATTCTAGTGGACCAAATGTGTTTGTACATTGATGGCCAGACCGACCAGTTGATTGATCTATTTGAAACACAGATGGCTCTAGCATCTGAAAATCTACAATTCGAAAAAGCCGCAGAGCTTAGAGATAGAATCACAGATGTTGAGATTTTCATGCGCCGTCAGAAAATAGTCGATGCAGGCGGTGTCAATCGGGACGTTCTTGGAATCTCTCGAACTGAAGAAGCTGCACTTGTAGAGATGCTTCTCATTCGCGGAGGCCGATTGATTGGTCAGGATCATTTCTACTTTGAAGAGAACATGGATTCTCTTGATTCTGAGATTCTGACAACATTTATTGAGCAGTTCTATTTCATGCTCCCAAAGGTACATGAAGAGATACTTCTTCCTGTAGAGATACCTGATATGGAACAACTTAGTACATGGCTTGCTGAAACAGCAGGTTCGCCTGTCAAGATCATTGTACCTGGAAAAGGAAAGGAAACGGAACTTGTCGAGATGGCGAATAAAAATGCATATCGTCAGCTAAGGAAGATCTTGATTCTTGGTGACAGCGAAGAGGAGATAGTGAACGAAGGAGTGAAGGAACTTAAGATTGCTCTGAATCTTTCCCGCGCTCCAATTCATATTGAAGGTTTTGATATTGCGAATATTCAAGGTACTGATCCTACAGGTTCGTGTGTTGTTTTCTGGAACGGTGAACCTAATAACCACCGATACAGGATGTTTCGAATTCGCTCAAAAGAAACGCCGGATGACTACGCAATGATGCATGAAGTTGTTTCTCGCAGATATCGAGGCAGACTTGAAGAAGGTAAGGCACTTCCAGATTTAATTATCATAGACGGTGGAAAGGGCCAGCTAAATGTAACTCTCAAAGCGTTGAAAGAACTTGGATTAGATTATCTCAATGTGGTAAGTGTTGCAAAGCAAGAAGAGATTCTCTTCACACGTGATAGGATGGATGGCATTGAATTAGATCTTAGCTCTGATGCCATACGTTTGGTGCAGCGTGTAAGGGATGAGGCTCATAGATTCGCCCAGAAATATCATCATAAACTAAGAGAAAAGAGGTTTAGCGGATCGATACTTGAGGAATCTCCCGGGATTGGTTCCAAACGAAGACAATCTCTGCTTCTTGCATTTGGCAGTTATGATAAAGTCCGCGCGGCCTCAGTAGATGAACTTGCGGCAGTTGAAGGAATGTCCTTTTCGAGTGCTCAGGCTCTCAGAAAGTGGATTGATGAAGAAGACCCTGTATGATTTTCTATTTTCCCCCAAAATCGAAGCAAACATATGCCCCTTTGTTACAGGAAGTAACAAGATGACAATCAAAGTGCTCTTTACAGTTAAGGCCCATGAGGGTCATGCAAAGAAAATCAGAGATGCGTTGAGAGCACAAGAGGAAGTGCTCGAAGCCCATACTGTCAGAGATGGCAAGTTCGACGTCATAGCATGGATACGTGTGTCGTCTCTGGATAAATACAGAGCCTTCATCGAACACATCGCTGAAATGCCAGATATTGACGATTTTGAGTCATTCATTACGGTAGACGAGTGATGAGATCACTCTCCATTTGCGATTTCCATATGTGTTCGATTTCTCCGACCCCCGTACAATCCATATACTACAAACCCTATCAGAGTCAGAATGGCGCCAAGAACAAGAGTTTCTGGATGAAGACTTGGTACAAGCACCAGACATGTAATGAAACCTAGAATTGGAATTAGGGGAAAATAAGGTGCTTTGAATGTTCCCGGTACACTGAGTCCCTTTCTGTGCAAAACTATTACAGAAGCATTGACAATAGCGAGACCAATAAGATACCCAAAATCAGCTAGTGACGCGACAAGCGAGACATCACCCGGTAATGCGAATACACTCACTAAAACAAGTGCAGCGATGAGTGCTGGTATTGGAGTCTTGAGTTTCGGATGCACACGATCAAGGATTCCAGGGAAGTATCTATCCCGTCCCATAGAGTAAGCAACTCGTGCAGTTGCTAGAAATGTTGCATTAAGTGCCGCATAATTTGACGCAGCCATTCCTGCAAGGCCAATGTATACAGCTGCAGGTCCTAACATTAATCCATAGACATCAGCAATTGGTGTATTTGAGTCTGCAATGTTTGTGTAAGAGGTTGCTCCAACAAGTATCAAAGCTGCAGCCATGTAAACTGCTGTAGCGATTCCAAGAGTCAGCACAATTGCTCGTGGAATATTTCTTGCAGGATCCTTGATTTCCTCTGAGGCTGTTGTGATTAGCTCAAATCCGACGAAGCTGATGTAAATAAAAGACACTGCGGTCATGAACTGAGGAATACCAACAAAATCAGGAACAAACGGATCCAGATTTGCTGGTTGGATGAAGAATAGGCCTATGAAAATGAATCCAAATAGTACGAGGGATTGAGCTATATTCAATATTCCTAGAACACCAGTTACTCCTTTGATACTGACAATGTTAGTGACAAATGTGACCAGAATTATAATGACCGCAATCAACCCTGCTGTAGATGCTGTGCCTCCCGGAATGAAAAAGAGAAATGTATGAGCTACAGCCAAAGCATAGAGACCACAAGCCACGATGTTTCCAATAAAGAGAAACCAGCCTGTCAAGAATCCGGGGAATCCACCGAATGTATCCGCTGCAAAAGTATAGCCTCCGCCCTGTTTTGGGATTGAGCCTGCTAGCTCCGCATAATTGATTGCAGTGAAGACAGTTAGAATCCCTGTAACGAGATACGCAAAGATTATCGCAGGCCCAACCATTCCTGCGGCGGTTCCTGATATAACATATATACCGCCGCCTAACATTGCACCTAGACCAATGTTAGTTGCACCAATGAGACCTAGCCGACGAGCAAATTTGCCGTCTGGACGCTCATCAACGAATGATTCACCCAAAACCAATCACCAGACTGAATAATTATCCCCTGCGTCAAATAGACTGTTTCCAGACCTCCTTTTTGTGGGCCTTTTGAACATTCCTACTACATCAATAAAATGGCTAGAGTTGGAAACAGCAACTGCCGTAGAAGCAAGAGGTTTAAATGGGAATAGCTTGCGCCCACTTGTGACGAACTCATTTGGAGTTCAACAGAGAAGTGATATACCATGATCTGGAAAGTAAACGACAACTGTACCGCCTGCGGAACATGCGCTGATGTTTGCCCTGTCGATCCCACCCTTTATGTGATCGAAGAAAAGGCAGTTTATCAGGTCGCCCGTGCAGACGATTGCACCGAGTGCTACGCTTGTGTGGATTCATGCCCCGAAGGCGCTATCGAGGAATAATCCAGAACAAGGTTACCGATACTGGATTTCAGTATTAGTAACCAGACAAGGGAGCCATTTCCGATTTTTCGGCGGCTCCCTGTCGTCGATTCCAATTTTATTTTCCATCTATTTTACTTTGTAAGGCTCTCCTAGGACCGAGTCAAAGAATCCCTTCAGTGATTTATCCGCTAGAATTACCCGGATTTGCACAGCATCATCCTCCTGTGGATCGTATGTCCCTGATACCTGCTCTATTTTTTCCTCATCATCAAGAAGGAGTGTTGTTCGAGCCTCATCTACTTCCTCATGCATCCCAAACTCGGCCTTAATTTTATCCAAAGCTTCCCGATACCCTGATGGGTCGATTTTGTAGAAAAGTTTCATTTCTTTGGTCCTCAAGAGAATTGATACCATTGAGTAAGGTATAAGTCTAGTGAATGTGTTTGTTAACTATCTCGAATGAGGACTGAGGAGAGTAAATTATGCAATCAAACTACAACACAATCCTAGGTTTAACCGTGGTCTTTCTAATGGTGCTGGCTGCAGCACCACTTGCCGTAACTCCATTAGTGATACCTTATGATAGTGTGAGTACGCCTGTAGTAGCAGAAACCTATGAATGGCAGACCTTCGACAAAAATATGAATGTGACAACATTCGCATCGCCGGACGGTAGTACAGAACAGCTCTGGAAATTTCTGAATTCAGCAACAGAGAGTATCTACGTAGAGATATACGGGATTAACAATCCGAATATTCTAGATTTAATTCATAATCTGCATGATACTAAACCTGGTCTTGATATGAAATTCCTGATAGGTGAAGGAAGCCTTGGATATTCAGCCCAAAATGATTATGTTGCGAATAATCTTACCGAGCTTGGTTATGAAGTAAAATGGACAAGTGATTCAGACTTTACCTATGCACATCAGAAATTCGTGATTATTGACAATGATACAACAATAGTACACTCTGGGAATTGGGCGAAAACTAGTTTCCCAGAATCGAACGGAAAAGCTAATCGTGAGTGGAGTATCGCCATGACAGATACGGATGTTGCTTCATACTTCAGATCAGTATTTGATGGTGATTGGACAAATGGGACCCTCTATGATGCTGTAACTGATGGTACTGGCACCGCACTAACGTATACCTATTCTACAAGTACCTATACTCGTCCCTTTGCAACAGCTGGAGAATTTTCCGGGCAAATGAAAGTGACGCCGATATTCAGCCCGGACACTGGTCTTCAAGGAATTCTCTATTGCATAAACGCTGCCCAAGCCACTCTTGATATTCAGGTACCTTACTTTACTAACGCTGATGAAGGTGGTTCTGTAAATCAAATCGTTGATGCTATACTTGCTGCAAAAGCAAGGGGCGTGACTGTACGAGTGATTACCGAAGAGCAATATGATTGGGAGCTTGTTGAGGAGCTATTCATCGAACACGATATCCCTATTGTTTACCAGGATACAAGATGGTTTACTGCAAACCATAACAAAGGCATAATCGTTGATGGACGAATCGTTCTCTTAAGCAGCATCAACTACAGCGATGGTAGTATTGAGAGAAACCGAGAAGCAGGAGTAATTATCGAGAACGATGCCATAGCCCAGTGGTATCAGGCTATATACGATTTTGATTTCGGGATTGCTGATAATGATGCAACTCATGAAGTTACTGTTTATTGGGATCCCAATATTCCAACAAGCACATCTCAAATCAATGTCACAGTATATGGACATAGTCTATACAGCGATATTGATGAAGTCGAACTCGCTGTGAAGATTGGCGGTGGTGTCTGGACTAATACAACAATTACCTCCAATGTCTACGAATCAGCAGAAGGCGACGAGGAGAACTACTTCCATGTAATTCCTGCTCAAGCTGATTTGACAAACATTACGGTCGTTGGAAAGATACGTGTTGGTTCAACTTGGCACATTGGAGTTCCGATGGTGATTCGTGTACGAAATTCGATTGCATCTCCAACCATTACATCGTCGACTCCTAAACCAACTACTACAGATGACCCAATTGCCGCCCT